>NZ_JBQHVU010000015.1:0-68159 GCF_052064335.1 Candidatus Weimeria sp. HCP3S3_B5
ACACCAATTCAGGGCGAAGTCCTGAAAAAGCAGGAGGATCTGTATACAGCGATGGATGTTGCACCGTTATACGCAAAGCCTAGTGTGGAGACACCGGGAATTTAGGATGAACAAACAATACAGGACATACTGAACCGGTTGTAAATCTGAACTTGTTAGGAGATATAAGATATGTCGATGAGAGAATTTTGCATTATTTTTGATTTGGTGATGGCCTTCATTTTCTTTTTGATTGGGATCTGGTTTTATAAATCAAACGGAAAAGCAGCGAACTTCTTAGCAGGCTATAATATGAAGTCCGCTGAAGAACGCAAAAAGTATGATGAGAAGAAAATGTGCAAAGATTACGGAAAGTGGATGATGTTATGGCCGATTCCCTTTGTGATCGGCGCAGTCATTGACTATGCCTTTCCTATGAAAGGAATGCTGATCGCATGGATAATATGGGCAGTTATGCTAATTCTTTTGTTGATTGAAAGAAATAAAAGAGAAAGATAAAACGAAATTTAAGACCAAAAGAGAGCAGGCCGCTCCCGGAATAATCCTGAGAGCTGACCTGCTTTTATTCGTTAATGTCGATTTCAAGCCCTGATGTGAACCGGATGGTGAAGCGGTTGATAGAGTAAATATTTTTCTCTATCAACCGTTTTTTTGCATATAGGTATTGATATATCGCGAAAGATAGATATAATAGATGCATGGATAAGATTGAAATATTTAAAGCACTATCGAATGAAACACGGCTCAGCATTATTGAGTGGTTGAAGGAACCGGAGAAAAACTTTCCGCCGCAGGGAGGACATTTTGATGATGTGGTGGATCTGAAGGGCGGTGTGTGTGTTGGAAGCATCCGCGACAAAGCCGGGATATCACAGTCAACCGTATCTCATTACCTTGATATGCTGCAAAAAGCAGGTTTGCTTCTTTCCGAAAGGCACGGAAAGTGGACATATTACAGACGGAATGAAGAGACCATCACCGCGCTGGCAGACTACTTCGATCACGAAATTTAAGTTGTGCATAGATTAGACGGGATGAAGATCCCGTTTAATTTAAACTATTATATATCGACAAAGCGAGATATAAGGATATATAGAAACAAGGAGGAATTTCTATGCATTTTTCATGTGGAATCGTCAGACCGCCTTATGAGGCTGGTTCCTGTTTTTTACAGGTAACATCAGGTTGTTCGCACAACAAGTGCCGCTTTTGCACCTTTTACAAGGAAGCACCTTTTTCTGTATCTCCGGAGGGTGAGATACGGGAAGACCTTCAGGAAATAAGAGATTCCGGATGGAAGGTAAAGAGGATTTTTCTGCAGGGTGCAGATCCGTTCCTCTTGAGTTACGACAGGCTTAAAAGAATCATGGACCTGATAAAAGAATACCTGCCTGGGGATGTTTCCGTCGGTGGTTATGGGCGGGTTGACAGCGTAAAGAACAAGTCTGTGGAGCAGCTTAAATCATTGAAAGAAATGGGATATGACATGATCGTATTCGGAATCGAGTCGGGTGATGATGCTGTTCTCGATAAGATGAACAAGGGCTATCATGCCAGTGATATCGTGGAGCAGCTCTCCAAGATGGATGAGGCGGGAATGCATTATTCTGTCATCTTCTTATACGGGCTGGGAGGTCATGAGTATGGTATGGGGCATGCCGTCAAAACAGCAGAGGCCTTAAACCACCTGTCACCCGTCAGGGTGCTGGCTTCCGGACTCTCAATCTTCCCTGATACGCCGCTTATGGAAGAAGTGAGAAGGGGTGAGTTTGTAGAAGCTACAGAAACAGAAAAGATACAGGAACTATATACCTTTGTGAAGACGCTTGAAATCCACACTCTGCTGGATGCGACGAATGTCTCCAACATGAT
Source organism: Candidatus Weimeria sp. HCP3S3_B5 (assembly GCF_052064335.1). Taxonomy (NCBI): domain Bacteria; kingdom Bacillati; phylum Bacillota; class Clostridia; order Lachnospirales; family Lachnospiraceae; genus Candidatus Weimeria; species Candidatus Weimeria sp. HCP3S3_B5. The sequence continues at coordinate 1,873 of NZ_JBQHVU010000015.1, forward strand.
GCCGGTATATGGACAACTTCCGGAGGACAAAGAGAAGATACTGGCGATGCTTAAACAGGGATTGAATGAACAGGGCGAGGAACGGCTGCGGATGCGAAGAGATAGCATGAGAAGCCTGTGACCAGGATAAAAAGGCGGTATTTAGATGAAAGTGTATTATATTTTTGACAGCTATTGCGGATGGTGCTATGGGTTTGAAACAATTCTTAAACCGTTTATTGAAGCACATCCGGAATTGGAAGTAACGGCTTTATCAGGTGGATTATTTTTGGACGGTCATCCGCTTTCGGCATTTCCGTATATGAGTGATACGAATAAAAGAATTGCGGATATGTTTGGAGTGGAATTCGGCAAGCCATATCTGAACCTGTTAGAGACGGGAAGTATGGTTCCTGACTCGAATGATGCCGCAATAGGATTTGGAGTTCTCAGGAGCTTCTTACCTGAAAGAGAACATGTTAATCTTGCGTCAAAGATGCATGAAGCATTCTATTTGGATGGTAAATCACTTTCTGACGTGGAGACGATCAGATCGATCGCCAAATCCTATGACCTTCCTGCGGACAAGATTGCAGAGGAGTTCATCCGTATTTCTGAAGAGGGCAAGTACCATCCGGACTTTTATGAGGCAAGAAAAATGGGAGTCACATCCTTCCCGACGCTGTTTCTTGAAATAAATGGGAAGCATTATGACTTAAAAGGAAGTGCGATTACCCTCAATGATTTAGAGGAAAATCTGAATATCATTAAGGAAAAGGGCGGGATCCTCAATGATGGAGACGATAGGCCCGTTGCCTGTAATATCGACGGTAGGGGTTGTTAATAAGCTATTTAGTGTTTGCGGCTTGATCAGCAGACACTAATTAAAAATGACCCACCCCTGGAGATGGAAAGTACCTGGCCAGTGCCACAATCTACATGAGGCAGTCGGAGATGATCCGGCTTTTGAAGACAATCCCTATCTCAAAGTAACGGAGCGACCGATCCGCAGCAGTCTTCTGCTCCATGCAGGGGGACGACCTACTGGTTCGGCTCCCTGATAAAAACTGTATCTTGCGACCAGTCTGCTGACGGGACAACAGGAATATGTGCGTATTGAGGAGCCCGATGAATACCGGGATATTCAGTTGAAGATGAAGGGCATCAAGAAAGTCAACGGGATGCGAAATACAAATCCGACGGCTTATGCATACATGGTAAAATCATTCCAGATGTTGCAAGGGGCAGGACTTTACATAGACAGCATTATATAGGTGGTGGGAAGGCGTTGATATATTCCCAACAACAGGCGCCTTGTAGATATGTTTCCGCATATGCCCTGATTTTTAGAATTATTTCCGTGTACGACCGACATCCACGGCAGTGTCTCGGGGTATGATGAGTTGCCTAGTTAGATGTTTGGTAGTTGTGGCTGTGAGATAGATGTTGGAAAAAGGCTTCCACACTACCATCAGAGGCGAAAGGCTTTTTGAAACAATATTACATTCACACATTGACAACTATGAATGTATGTGATAGAATGTGTACATCTCTCGGAGGTGAAAATCATGGGATTCAGAGAAGACGTTAAAAAAATAAAGGCTCTCACAGATGAGAACCGCCTGGCAATCATGCTTGCGCTTCAGCATGGAGAAAAGTGTGGATGTGATCTGCTGAGGGAACTGAATATCACGCAGCCGACTCTTTCGCATCACATGAAAATTCTTGCAGACAGCGGCCTTGTTGATTACTACAAAGAGGGAAAATGGATGCATTACTCCATCTCCGCAGACGGGGTCAGGGAGTTTAGGGACATGATCGGTTCATACGCAAGATGTGACTGCGAAACGGACGAGAGCGTATCCTGCGGATGCAAGAAAAAGGAATAATCAATATCTTTTATTAACATAGGCAGTCCCTTGGGATTGCTTATATAAAGGCCATAAACATAGATGTATTTCAATATATAAAACTAATGGAGGCGAAGTCATGAGCAATCAAAGTAAAGACATAAATACATTTCAGCGTTATCTTTCTGTTTGGGTGCTGCTCTGTATGGCAATCGGAGTACTGATCGGACATTTCATTCCGGCAATCCCCGCCGCACTCGGCAGATTGCAGATCGCCGGTATATCTATTCCTATAGCTGTACTTATCTGGGTAATGATCTACCCTATGATGATGAAAGTGGATTTTCAGAGCATCAAACAGATTGGAAAGAATCCAAAGGGACTTCTGGTCACATGGGTGACTAACTGGCTGATCAAACCTTTCACTATGTATGGAATTGCTTACCTGTTTTTGTTTGTCGTATTCAAAGCCTTCATATCACCGGGACTGGCAACAGAATACCTTGCCGGAGCTGTGCTTTTAGGAGCTGCTCCGTGTACGGCGATGGTATTTGTGTGGAGTACGCTTACAAAAGGAAATCCAGCTTATACGGTCGTACAGGTGGCAACAAATGACCTCATCATCCTTGTGGCATTTGTTCCGATAGTAAAATTCCTTTTAGGCGTTTCCAATGTGGCTGTTCCCTATAGTACTCTGTTCGTCAGCATTTTTTTGTTCGTTGTGATTCCGCTTGTGGGCGGCATCCTCACGAGGATAACAGTCACGAAGCAAAGAGGTGCGGGTTACTTTGAGAGCACATTTGTCCACAAGTTCGACAATGCCACAACGATAGGTCTGCTGCTGACACTGGTTATTATTTTCAGCTCACAGGCAGAGGTGATTCTGTCTAATCCGCTTCATATTGTGCTGATCGCGGTTCCGCTGATCATCCAGACCTTCCTGATCTTCTTCATCGCCTACGGAGCAGGAAGGCTGCTGAAGCTGCCGCACGATATAGCAGCTCCTGCCGGTCTGATCGGCGCATCGAACTTCTTTGAACTTGCGGTGGCTGTGGCGATTGCACTATTTGGTACGACAAGCCCTGCAGCGCTTGCTACTACTGTAGGCGTTCTGACGGAGGTTCCGGTCATGCTGTTGCTTGTGCGGATAGCAAATAAAACGAAAGCGAGTTTTGCGTAATGTGGACTTTTATTCAGGATCAGATCCTTGGGATGAAGTGGCTGAACACCATAATTGGAAAACTGCTGCTTACAGCCGGACTTGATACGGATAGTCGGATTGGCGGCAGTATACAGTTCTTCGTTTATGACACAATTAAAATAACAGTATTGCTTTGTGTGTTGATCTTCCTGATTTCCTATATCCAGAGTTTCTTCCCTCCGGAGCGCAGTCGTAAGATCATGGGAAGATTTCATGGAATAGGAGCAAATATAATAGGCGCGCTGCTTGGAACGGTTACACCGTTCTGTTCCTGTTCATCCATTCCAATTTTCATGGGTTTTACGAGTGCAGGACTTCCGCTTGGGGTGACATTTTCATTTCTCATTTCATCGCCAATGGTGGACTTGGGAAGTCTTGTGCTCCTTATCAGTATTTTTGGTGTGAAGATTGCCGTGGCATATGTGGTGCTGGGACTTGTCATTGCGGTTCTTGGCGGTACACTGATAGAAAAACTTCGCATGGAAGATCAGATCGCTGATTTTATCCGCAATAATAATAGCAAGGTCGATATAGAGTCACCAAATCTTACCGTAATAGACCGGCTGCTTTATTCCAGAGATCAAGTAGTATCCACTTTCAAGAAGGTATTTCCGTATATCCTTCTTGGTGTGGCTATTGGAGCAGTGATTCACAACTGGATTCCGGAGGGCTGGGTGGAGACCGTTCTCGGCGACAATAATCCATTCGGAGTGATACTCGCTACACTTGTGGGTATTCCAATGTATGCCGACATATTCGGCACGATTCCTATCGCCGAGGCCCTGTTGTCAAAAGGGGCATTGCTTGGCACGATTCTCAGCTTTATGATGGCGGTTACCACGCTCAGCCTTCCGTCCCTCATAATGCTGAAAAAGGCTATCAAGCCAAAACTCTTAGCGACATTTATAGCCATCTGCACAGTGGGTATCATCATTGTCGGATACGGCTTCAATACCATAGCACACTTATTGGTGTAAGGAGGAAAATTCAATGCGTAAACCGAAAGTGGCATTTATCTGTGTTCATAACTCGTGTCGCAGCCAGATTGCCGAAGCATTAGGAAAATATCTTGCGTCTGATGTATTTGAGAGCTATTCTGCCGGAACAGAAACAAAACCTCAGATCAATCAGGACGCAGTACGCCTGATGAAGCAAATCTACGACATTGACATGGAGAAAACGCAGTACAGCAAACTTCTGTCAGATATCCCGCCCGTAGATGTGGTTGTCACGATGGGCTGCAATGTTCATTGCCCGTTTCTTCCCTGCACAGAGAGATTTGATTGGTGGCTTGAGGATCCAACAGGAGCTGGTGATGAAGCTTTTATCGAGACAATTCGGAAAATCCATACGAAAATTGTTGAGCTTGCACAGCATCTGGCACAATAATTTACGGTTACAATTAAAACAGTTTCAAAAACTTTTTCGCTAAAGGAGGATAATAAGATGAATATTAAGGTTTTAGGCGGTGGCTGCAAAAGTTGTGAGGCACTTTTGAAGTCAGTAAAAGAGGCGGTAGCAAACAAGGGGATTAATGCTGAAATCGAGTACATCACCGATATGGAAAAAATCATGGGATATGGGGTGATGAGCATGCCCGCACTTATGATTGATGACAAGATTGTCTCTGCAGGAAAAATGCTGAAGGCAAAGGATGTAGAGAAACTATTGTAAACAAAAAAGGATAAGGCTCCTCACTACTGGCAAATGCGTCGGCTGCGCCAGGTTTCTGAAAAAAGGGACAGGTCCATTTTTCATCTTTTTAGTTGATTTAAGTAAGTGAAGGGCGGATCTGTCCGCCTCTCACCTGAAAGGAAAAGTCTGATGAAAACTATTGTACTTAACGCTAGCCCGAGAAAGAACTGGAACACGGCAAAGCTTCTAAGGTCGGCTGCCGATGGCGCAGCTAAGGCGGGGTCGGAGGTAGAATATATCAATCTATACGACCTGAATTACACCGGATGCAGAAGCTGTATGCTCTGCAAGAGAAAGGGAGCTGAGAGCTGCCATTGCTATATCAAGGATGATCTCTCCCCTGTAATAGACAGAATTTTTGCGGCAGATACACTGTTTATCGGCACCCCGATTTTTCTGGGAAGACCCACGAGTCAGTATTTTGCACTGATGGAAAGGCTCCATTTCTGCGCTCTCTCGTATGATGATTACAGCAATTATTTCACCGGGAAAGTAAATGTCGCGTTGTTTGTGACGATGAACGCCACAAAGGAATTCTATGACCGGCTCTATAAAGAACAATTCGAGGCCTATGCGAATGAATTAAAACAGCTGAATGGTGAGGTATATCTGTATCCGTGCTATAATACTCTGCAGGTGGCGGATTACTCAAAGTTTTCTATGTCAGGCTTTGATGAAGCAGATAAGAGGAGAGCCAACGAAGAACAGTTCCCTGTTGATTTATCGAGAGCCTTTGAGCTCGGGATGAAGCTGGGCAGGTGAAAAAGGGGACAGTCCCCTTTTTCACCAATTGATCGTATGATGAAAAAATGGACAGACCCTTTTTCATCTTTTTATGCCAGACATGACATTTTCTGAAATATCATGCTTTTTTTCTTGACTTTTTCTGACAATCTGATATCATAATGATATCAATACAATATCGATTGCGATACAGAGCCTGTCAAGGGCGGAAAGGAAAACGCTATGGAAGAGAAGGAACTGGTGAAGAAGAGTAATGGTATTCATGTTTTGCTGCTGCTTATTTTAGCTTATGCAGCGTCTGTATTCCTGTTTGTGGCAGGGATTCGGTTTGGAACAGAGGATCTTCCGCTTTTGCCTGCGATTATTCCGGCTATTCTGTGGTGGGCACTCGGATGGATACTTTTTATGGGACTAAAAATCGTAAAGCCGCAGGAAGCACTGGTGCTCACACTCTTTGGAAAATATATAGGAACGATTAAAACAGATGGATTCTATTATGTGAATCCCTTCTGCTCATCGGTAAACCCTGCTGCGAAGACCAGGCTGGGACAGAGCGGTGATGTGAATGAGAACGCTTCGATTCATGGACTTCAGCTGTCACTTTCTTCGGCTAACAGCACCGAGGTGATGGAGAACCGGAAGATTTCTCTTAAAGCGATGACACTTAACAATGCGAAGCAGAAGGTCAATGATGTGCTGGGCAATCCGGTGGAGATCGGTGTGGCAGTGATCTGGAGAGTAAGTGATACTGCAAAGGCGGTTTTCAACGTTGATAATTATAAGGAATATCTCTCACTACAGGTGGATGCGGCGGTGCGCGATATAGTAAAGATCTATCCGTACGATGTTGCGCCGAATATCGACACCACAGGTGACGGACTGGCGGATGACGGCAGCCTTCGCGGGTCTACGACAGTCGTGGCGGAACGGATCCGTGATCTGATTCAGAAAAAGGTGGAAAATGCCGGTCTTGTAATCGAAGAGGCTAGAATCACGTATCTGGCATACGCTCCTGAGATTGCCGCGGTTATGTTGCAGAGACAGCAGGCTTCAGCGGTAATTGACGCGAGAAAGATGATCGTGGACGGCGCTGTCGGCATGGTTGAGATGGCACTGGAGAGGCTCAAGGATAGTGGCATGGTGGATCTCGATGAGGAAAGAAAGGCAGCTATGGTATCTAACCTTCTTGTCGTTCTGTGTGGCAGCCATGATGCGCAACCTGTCGTAAATTCCGGCAGCCTGTACTAAAAATCAATGGGAGAAAGCGGCGACTTTGCCATACCTGATATGTGCAGTATGGCAAGAGTCGTTGTTTGCGTTAAATACAGAAAGCAGGTGAGCAGATGTCAAAGAAGCAGGTTCCGCTTCGGCTGAGTGAAAAATTATACGATGCAATTGCGGCCTGGGCTGAGGATGATTTCCGCTCGGTAAACGGGCAGATCGAATATCTACTGACGGAATGTGTGAAGCAGAGAAAAAAGGACGGAAAGTATGTATCGGAGCACCTCGACGAGCCACCGGAGCTTGACATCCGGTAGAAGGGGAGGCTGCTCCTTTTTTGCAGTAAAAGCAGCGACCTGAAAAAAGATGAAAAATGGACCTGTCCCTTTTTTCACCTGCAGTTGGAGAATGATAGAGTAAGTTTAATAAGTCGGGCCGCCTGCTCGGCTGAGGCAGCCATATTTTTCCTGGCGTTTTCGCTGTCACAGGCTTCTTCTAATGTCGAAACGCCGCGTACGATAGGGAAATATGCATCGATGCCGCATTCTATGCAGGCGCTCGCATCATCAGTGACGCTTCCGGCAAATGCGATGACAGGTTTCCCGTGTGCTTTTGCTAGTCTTGCGACACCGACCGGTACCTTGCCCATGGCGGTTTGACAGTCTAGCCGTCCTTCACCAGTGATTATCAGATCAGCGTCATTCAGGTATGATTCGAGACGGGTCTCTTCCAGAACAATCTGGATTCCGGACTCAAGCTTTGCGGGCAGAAAAGTGCGGAAGGCAAAGCCCATCCCACCGGCAGCACCTGTTCCGGGGAACTCAGGATCAGCATCCGGATGGAGAGTTCTGGCTATCTTTGCATATCTGGCGAGCCAGCGATCCATTTTCTCTATATCCTCTGGGCCGGCTCCCTTCTGAGGACCGAAGACGCTGCTGCATCCATTGCTTCCGCACAGCGGATTAGTGACATCACAGGCGATTCTGAAGGTGCATTCCGAAAGCTCTGGTATGACCTGATCTGTGGTAATCACAGCAAGCTTTTCAAGCCCCTCTGCGCCTCGTGGTATTTCTCTGCCATCGTCATCTAAAAGTCCGAAGCCAAGAGCCTGAAGCATGCCAGCGCCGCCGTCATTTGTCGCACTTCCTCCGATTCCTATTATAAAACGCCGGCAGCCTTTTTTAATGGCATCTGCAATCACCTCGCCGACTCCATAGGTTGTTGCTTTGAGCGGATTTAGATCCTCGGCAGGAACTAAAGTAATGCCGGCCGCGCCGCTCATTTCAATCACCGCTGTCATGGAATCCTGAATCAAGCCATAGGCACAGTCTACCGGCTGTCCGAAAGGTCCACTGACCGTGACATGCTCCAGGTGTCCGTTCATTCCATTTGTCAGGGCTTCAACCGTCCCCTCGCCGCCGTCTGCAAGCGGACGAACTATGATCCGAGCGTCGGGAAACACTCGATGAAATCCATCGGAAAAAGCATTCCCCGCTTCAATCGAAGTCATGCTTCCCTTGAACGAATCTATGGCGGTCACAATTTTCATATAGAACTCCTTTCCACTGGGCTGCTGCTGTTCTATTTATTATATAAACTGATTATAGATAAAAGCAGCCGGTTATGCTATGTTATAGACATATGTTTTACAAAAAAATTTATATAACAGAGAGGAAAAATCAGAGAAAAGGCGGTGAGACCATAGAAGGTGAAAAAGGGGTCTGTCCCTTTTTTCACCTGGTTTGACTTTTGGGGTGGGAACGTATATATTCGAGATAGCGCCTGTGATGAAACCGATAGCTTTGTGCTGATGATGGTGCTCGATGTGGCGCTAGGATAGTAATGAACATATGAGGAGAAAACAGTATGAGGCTTTTGATAATAGAAGATGAGGAGCAGCTTCTAGACGCCTTAAAACGGGGGCTTATGAAATGCGGATATGCTGTCGATACTGCAGAAGACGGGATAACCGGATCAGAGATGGCCTATCAGAACGAATATGATGTGATAATCCTCGATCTGAATCTTCCTGGGAAGGATGGAATAGAGGTGCTTAAGGATATAAGAACCAGGAGCATGACTACCAAGGTGCTGATCCTGTCCGCCAGATCCTCTGTCCCGGATAAGATAAAGGGGCTGGATCTTGGAGCTAACGACTATCTGGGAAAACCCTTTGATTTCCTGGAGCTCGAAGCAAGAATCAGAAATCTGATCCGAAGAGACTTTGTACAGCAGAGTACGGTAATTCACCTGCAGAATCTCACATTAGATACCGCCCAGAAGAGTGCAGCAGTAAATGGACATCAGCTGGATCTTCAGCCGAAGGAATATGCGATTCTTGAATATCTGGCGTTACACAGTGGAACTGTAATCAGCGCAGAGGAGCTGATAGAACACATATGGGATGAAGAGGCAGATATGTTTTCGATGTCGGTAAAGGTGCATATCAGTAATCTACGCAAAAAAATATCAGCCTACTGTGACAGCAGTCTGATAGTAACAGTACGCGGCGAAGGATATATGATAGCAAAAGGAGACAGTCATGAGTAAAATATCACTTAGAATGAGAGTGACACTGATAACGGCAGTGACACTGATTGCAGCCTGCCTTGTGCTGGCGGCACTTATTGTATACAGCTCTAAAGTCTTGATCATAGATTTCTCTTCTAGTCCAAAATCCGAAAGTACTCAGGTAAGCTCTGAAGATGATCAGGATTCCATGGTAGAATTCGAATACACATATCCCGGACGAAAGTTTTATCGCTACGTCGACATATCCATCCTTGCTGTGCTGGCAGGGGGAGTAGTAGCTGTATATTTCGCGACGGGTTTTGCACTAAAGCCAGTAAATACTCTGTGCAGCAGGATTTCAGAGATAGATGTCACAAAAACTGGACAGCGGATAGACGATTTTACTGCCGGAAAAGAGCTGAATGATTTAAAGACTGCGTTTAATCAGCTTCTGGAAAGAACAGACGAGGTTATTCAAAGAGAGAAGAGATTTTCAGCCGGTGCAGCCCATGAACTGAAGACACCTCTTACTATAATAAAAACAAACCTGGATGTGCTCAGGCTATCAGACAGGCCTACTGACGAAGAATACGCCCAGACGATAAGCGTGGTAGAAGATCAGACAGATCGCATGACAAAGCTTGTAAAGGATCTTTTTGCGATGACGGCTCTCGAGGGATACGAGATATCTGATACTGTGCGACTGGATTTACTGATGGGCCAAATCGTAGATGAGTGCAAGGCACTGGCACCTGACATACACTGGCAGATTTCGCTGTCTCCCTGCACCGTTACGGCTAATGAGGTCATGATAAAGCATGCCCTCTCGAATCTCGTGCAGAATGCCATAAAGTACAATACCGCAGATGGAACAATAGCTGTATCTGTGCGAAACGAAGAAACAGCCTGCATCGTAGAAGTGGCCGACACAGGCTTAGGTATATCAGAGGAGGCGGCGCAGCATATATTCGAGCCGTTCTACAGGGAGGATAAATCCCGCAGCCGCAAGATAGGAGGCGCCGGACTGGGACTAGCTATAGCGTATGATATAATAACCGATCATGGGGGTACGATTACTTATCATCCGAACCAGACGCAGGGAAGTGTGTTTGTGGTTAAGTTGCAGAAGCATTCTTTGTCTCAGTCTTGCTGCGCTGCAGATTGAAGCCGGATGAAATAGCGCCCTTTTTACAGGCATTGATGCAGGCACCGCATCTGATGCATTCGGTCGAATTGATATTTTTGGTGATCTCTACTCCCATCTTGCATTGTCTCTCGCATTGCTTGCAGCCTATGCATCTTGATTTGTCAAGATGCATCTGATAGAAGCTGAATCTGTTGAAGAGAGAGTAGATAGCACCCAGCGGACAGATGTATTTACAGAACGGTCTGTAGATAAAAATCGATAGAGCCACGATTATTATAAGGATGGATACCTTCCAGCGGAACAGAAATCCTATTACGGAACGAAGTCCTGTATTGAGAAGAACAAGCGGGATTCCTCCCTCCAGGGTACCAGCCGGACAGATCAGCTTGCAGAAATACGGTGCCGAGGTGCCGTATTCGTCCCGGAGAAACAGTGGAAGAATAATGACAAAGATCAGCAGAATAGCGTATTTGACATAGCGGAGGGGCTTATCTATTTTCTTAGGTATTACGAGCTTAGGCACCGGAATCTTATACAGCAGATCCTGAATAAAACCAAACAGGCAGAAGAACCCACAGATCAGCCTGCCGAACATGACTCCGAAGAACAGCAGGATACCAGTCACATAGGCAGGAAACCTGAGCTTGCCCTTGCCAAGCTCCGCCTGCAGGGAACCTATTGGACAGGCACCGACTGCCCCGGGGCAGGAGTAGCAGTTCAGTCCCGGAACGCACGCCTGCTTCGTAGCACCCTTATATATACTTCCGGTAAAGAAACCCTTGATATTCAGATTAGTAAGCAGTGCGGCAGCTGCCTGTATTATATGCCGCTTCATCTCGGTTATCTTCATATGATCACCCGATTCCTATACATTCCAGACAAACATTGATTGCTTTGGTGAGAACAATCTGATTCTCATGGCTGAATACGCCGATAGTAATAAGAACTACAGAGGCTGCAATCAATAGTATTCTCGCATGATTGATAATGGATTTTTTCATTTTGCCACCTCTGATGCTGATTCTTCTGCTGATATCATAGAAAGACGCTTGCGTATTTCTTTTGTATATTTGTCCTTGCTTCTTCCGCCGACAATAGGATCACCTATAACTTTCCCATTGGCATCTACAAAGATAGTAGTAGGCACAGCGGAAACCTTATTCATAACAGCTTTGTTCAGTTTATCATCCGGAAGCAGAGTCTTAAAGTCACAATTGTTTTTCTTTAGTATCTTTTTTGCCAGATCGGGTTCTTCTTTGCCATCGCTGCAGATGGAGATCATACCGGATCCTTCGGGAAGAGATTTGTACAGCTCTCCAAGATCCTTCATTTCCGCCTTGCAAGGTCCGCAGTAAGTCGCCCATATATTAATCATAGTTATTTTGTTTTCGGCAAATATCTTCTGGGTTACATCTGACCCATCGAGGGCTTTGGTTTTGAATTCTCCAATGCTTTGGATGCTATTTCCCTTGGATCTGGAGTCCTGCTTTTCGACAGGAAAAATACAGATATCCTTTTTCAGAACCTGAATATTATTGACCAGATTTTGTAGGGATTTTTCCTCCGATTTATCAAGCTTTAAATCCTGATAATCTTTATTATAGGCAAAATAATAGTGATCCGAGCCTATTTTGCCGATCTCGTCTATATGAGAAAATTTGGATTTCATCCTCTTCGTTATGCTGTCTGCATCTTTTTTGTCCTTGCCACCAGGGATTCGTACGGTCATGACATAGGGAAATGTATATTTATTTATATTTGCATCATATTTTTTCTGGACAGCCTCAACTTCTTCATCTGGGGCGTCCTTTGGAATAGAATTAAACAGTCTGTAGGCTGCATTAGTCATGTAATAGTATTCGAAACCGTATTCTGTATCAGAGTCTCCCAGTGAGTTCACCTGTAGAAGGCTTCCCTTTTTAATCAGACTCAGCACATCCTTGTTTTTTATATTAATTCCTACTCCTGCGATCTTGCTATAATAGCCATTGTCCGCAGAGCTGTCGAATCTGTCTCCGGAAACATCCACCAGGCTGTCAGCTTTATCTACAGAGTTCAGATAATAGCCATGGTCATTCTTGTATGGCTTGTTTCCTGTTGAAGCGCATCCGGTGGCTGCCGTTATACATATTGATGCTGCGAGGATGCCAATTAATGTTTGTTTGGTTAGTCTTTTCATGTTTTACCTCTTCCTGGTGTATTTACTGCTTGTTTCATCTGACGAAACAATAGTAGCAGATACAAGGTTAAGAGAAGGTTAAGACACGAAAAGACTTTTGTCCGATACAATGAGATGAGTGTTTAATCCCTTGTCTCCTGGTTGTCCTTTACTCTGGCGTCAAATTCGCTGTTGTCAGGACGGCCTATTTTTATGAATATACGGATTATCCAGATCATGACAGGGATTATGACATCACAGGCCAGGAAGGCCTTAAACAGAGTCATATTGCCAATAGCAGCGAAAACAAGAGTAGCTGCATACATTCCTACAAGAACCGCAACGAGTGCGATCGCTATAAATCTTTTCATCCATGTGCCTCCTTTTATAAGGGGCAGCAAGCTGCCCATCCCTGTCATTTATCAGCTCTTTTTATGATAATCAGTATAATCGTTCTTGTCAACAACGCGATTATTTGCTAGAATATGTAATGCTCTAAAGAGAAATGTCAGGAGGTAAAGAAATGGCATTATTAGAAGACTGGAAAGCGGTCGCTTATAATCAGAACCAGAGTCAGTATTCTCTTCAGGAGTTCTGGGATGATTATTTTGAAAAGGAAAAGAATGTTTACAAGGTTCTTCTGAGGGATTTCGGAAAGCCTTATAAGGGGACGGTTTCAGCTCTGGCGGAGACATTCGGTATTACGAATCTCGAGATGGCCGGATTCCTTGACGGTATTCAGGAAAGCCTTAAAGTCGAGAATCCTATAGATACCATGGATGAAATGACAGAGGTCAATCTAGATTTCGACAAGGAAAAGCTTTTCAGAAACATGGTGGATGCAAAGGCCGAGTGGCTTTATACTCTCCCTGAATGGGACTTGATCTATGACAAGGAGACCCAGAAGGAGCTTATCCGGGATCAGAAGCAGTCACACACTGTTCATGTAAAGAAGATCGGAAGAAACGATCCATGCCCTTGCGGCAGCGGAAAGAAATACAAGTACTGTCACGGCAGACCTGGAGCAGAGCCGCTTCCAGGATACACAAAGTAAGAGAGTAAGGAGAATGGAGGTATAAAGACGTGCTGGTCATCCGACTTGTAGAAAATGAAAGATACGGTTTCATTGATGACATGGGAAAAGTCCGTCCCGTTACCTTTCTTAAGAGAGAATATGGCGAGATGTACAGCTTCTATGACGGTATCATTCCGACTGATGAGGAGATCATCAGGGAGACTCCTGAGATAAGGAATCTTCCGGAGGAGACCCAGAAGCTTGTCATTGAAAAACGCAGAGAAGAGCTTAAGAAGATAAATGCTTTCCCTCTTGACAAATATGAGGTAGAGGAGAAGGTGATAGAGCCGGACAAGGCAGAGGACATCGAAAAGGATGAAGAGGCTGCCTCGATCGAGTTCGTAATGATAGACCCAACCCTTCCAAAGCACATGACAGTGCTTGTTACAGAAAAGGAAAAGAAAGAACTTTTAGATATCCAGGAGAAGATGGGATACTCTGGAGACCTGATAAGGGATACTCAGGAGGGCCATCATGACACCAGAGAAAAGGAAGTCAATGATACTATGAAGTTCGTCCGCGACATCTTAGTCGATGCCTGCTGCAGGGGCGAGCAGCTCGATCAGCGTCCGACTGATTATGCGGAGGTCCGTCACAAGCTCGAGGAGCAGGTCGCAAACGCCGTTACGACCCGTCAGGAGGGCGAGGTAAAGAAGCTTATCTGTCAGGTCGATTTCGCTGCAGCTACTGAGACCATAGTCATAGGCGAGGATTATGTGATGAGATCGGGTGAGTACGAGAGAGCCTATTCCAGAGCCTACGGAGTGGAGATCGAGACCGTAAGGAAGCATGTTTCTGAAAGCATAAGCTACGTTGTAGAGCAGGAGAAGCTCGTTGGCAGGAGCCTTGATGATTTTGAGAATCAGAGAAATCATTTCTACAGAAAGCATACCAAGTTCGATGACTACAATGTACCCTTCATCGATTCGATAGATATGGAACCGGCAAGGGATATAGAGGATACCTACCGAAACGGATATGCCATGACACTCTACAAGCTGACTGACGGAAGTCATAACAGCTCAAAGCAGATGAGGGATGGTATCAGGAAGCTTGTCGATCAGATCGACAGGATGAGGGGCGAGGTATCGGGTATCAGCACCTATGATACCGAGAAGACCATGCAGTTCATGCAGGGCCTCAAGCGTCTGGCTATGAAGAAGTATACTCTTCTGCCGTGGGATGTGGAATCCGATGAAATTCCGGATGTAGCTGCCGGCTCTGAAAAGGACAGAGAAGGTGGCTGGTCATTTTTCAAAAAAAGGATATAAATTGTTACACTGCATGGTGATTTCCATGCAGCCGTAAAGCGGAGGTATTTATAATGGCAAAGAAACCATATGTGCTTATGATAATGGACGGCTTCGGTATCAATCCGAATCCAAGGGCCAATGCAGTTGCAATGGCCAATAAGCCGGTGCTCGATTCACTGGTAAAGGAATATCCATTTGTTGAGGGAGCTGCTTCCGGTCTGGCAGTAGGTCTTCCTGACGGTCAGATGGGAAACTCCGAGGTCGGACATATGAATATGGGGGCCGGACGTATAGTGTATCAGGAGCTCACCCGTATCACAAAGGCCATAGAGGATGGCGATTTCTTCAAGAATGAAGAGCTTGTCGAGGCATTTGAAAACGCAAAGAAGAACGGTAAGAGTGTCCACCTGTGGGGCCTTCTTTCTGATGGGGGAGTCCATTCACATAATACCCACCTCTATGCCCTGCTTGAGATGGCAAAGAAGCTTGGCGTTGAGAATGTATATGTACACTGCTTCCTTGATGGACGTGATACTTCACCTACAGCAGGAAAGGACTTCATCGCAGAGCTCGAGGACAAGATGAAGGAGATAGGCGTTGGAAAGATCGCTTCCATAAGCGGCAGATACTATGCCATGGACCGTGACAACAGATGGGACAGGGTCGAAAAGGCCTACAGAGCCCTGACAAGAGGCGAGGGCAATGAAGCTGCTTCTGCAAAGGAGGCTATCGAGGCTTCATATGCGGCTGACAAGACTGATGAGTTTGTTGTTCCGTGCGTTATAAAGGAGAATGGTAAGCCGGTAGCCACAGTTTCGGATGGCGACAGCGTTATCTTCTTTAATTTCCGTCCAGACAGAGCCCGTGAGATGACAAGGGTCTTCTGTGCAGATGAGTTTGACGGATTTGACAGAGGAGATAGGATAAAGACCGATTATGTATGCTTCGTCCAGTATGACGATACTATCCCGAATACCAGGATCGCCTTCAAGAAGGAGGAGCTTAAGAATACATTCGGTCAGTTCCTTGCTGATCATGGTATGACTCAGGCCAGGATAGCAGAGACCGAGAAGTATGCTCATGTCACCTTCTTCTTCAATGGAGGAGTAGAGGAGCCTAATCCTGGTGAGGACAGGATTCTGGTCAAGAGTCCAAAGGTCGCCACCTATGATCTCCAGCCAGAGATGAGCGCACCTGAGGTATGTGATAAGCTCTGCGCTTCTATAAGAAGCGGCAAGTATGATGTGATAATCATAAATTTTGCAAACCCTGATATGGTTGGCCACACAGGAGTCCTTGATGCAGCTGTAAAGGCTGTCGAGACTGTAGATACCTGCGTAGGCAAGGCTGTAGAGGCTCTGAAGGAGATGGATGGTGTCATGTTCATCTGCGCTGACCATGGTAACTGCGAGCAGGAGATCAACTACGAGACAGGTGAGCCGCTTACAAGCCATACCACAAACCCTGTTCCGTTCATTCTAGTAAACGCTGATCCTAAGTACGGCCTTAGGGAGGGCGGAAAGCTCTGCGATATAGTACCGACCATAATCGAGCTTATGGGAATGGAGAAGCCGGATGAGATGACAGGGGAGTCGCTGCTTATAGAAAAGTAAATAGGATATAGGGAATAGGGGATAGGGGATAGGGACTGCCTGGTCCCTGAATCCTGACCCCTAACCCCTAACCCCTAACCCCTAACAAAGAAAGGAAAAAAGATGAAAGAGTACAAGCCAGTCAAAGAAGGTAAAGTAAGAGAGGTTTATGATGACGGTGATTCGATCATCATGGTTGCTACGGACAGGATCTCTGCCTTTGATGTGATCCTTAAGAACAAGGTCACTGACAAGGGCAGGGTCCTGACCCAGATGTCAAGGTTCTGGTTTGATTACACAAAGGATATCATCCCAAATCATATGATCTCATGTGATGTGGCTGATATGCCTGAATTCTTCCAGACCGATGAGTTCGCCGGACGTTCCATGAAGGTAAAGAAGCTTGATATGCTTCCTGTGGAGTGTATTGTAAGAGGCTACATCACCGGAAGCGGCTGGGAATCCTATCAGAAGAACGGAACAGTATGTGGCATCTCTCTTCCGGATGGACTCGTAGAGTCAGACAAGCTTCCTGAGCCGATCTACACTCCTACGACAAAGGCTGATCTCGGAGATCATGATGAGCATATCACCTTTGAGGAGTCGGTCGATATCATTGAGAAGCTTCATCCTGGAAAAGGAAGGGAGTATGCCGAGATTCTGCGTGACGATACGATCGCCCTTTACAAGAAGTGCGCTGACTATGCCTTAAGCAGAGGCATTATCATCGCTGATACCAAGTTCGAGTTTGGTCTCGATGAGAATGGAAATGTGGTACTTGGTGACGAGATGCTTACTCCTGATTCATCAAGATTCTGGCCTGCAGACGGCTACAAGCCTGGTCAGGGACAGCCTTCCTTCGACAAGCAGTTCGTAAGAGACTATCTGAAGGCTAATCCCGACTGTGACTATGACCTGCCAAAGGACGTGATCGACCGTACTATTGACAAATACAAGGAAGCCTACAAGCTCCTCACCGGGAAAGACCTTTCATGGTAATTTCGTCCTTACTGCATAGCGTACTCACTGATACCCACAGGCTTTTCCTGTGGGGTTGCCTAGCGTAATGACGGCGGCAGCTGCCGCGGCACAGGTCGAAGGAGCCTTATCTCTTCAAAATGAAAAAGAATTATTATTCCAATGTAAATGAGAAGCTTCACGAGGAATGCGGAGTATTCGGTATCTATGACATCGACGGAGAGGATGTAGCAGGGACCATCTATTATGGCCTTTTTGCTCTTCAGCACCGCGGTCAGGAAAGCGCCGGCATTGCCGTATCTGATACAGACGGCCCCAAGAACAATGTCAGTGTGATAAAGAACATGGGCCTTGTAAACGAGGTCTTCTCAAAGGATGATCTCTCAGCTCTGCATGGTGATATAGGAGTAGGACATGTCAGATACTCGACCGCCGGAGAATCCACAAGGGAAAATGCCCAGCCGATGGTGATAAACTATATAAAGGGCACTCTGGGACTTGCTCATAACGGTAATTTGATAAATGCCAATGAGCTGAAGCAGTATCTTTCTGAGACAGGAGCTATCTTTCAGTCGACTATCGATACAGAGCCTATAGCCTATCTTATAGCAAGAGAAAGATTAAAAAGCGACACAGTTGAGGAGGCTGTAAACAGAGCCTGCCGCAAGCTGAAGGGTGCTTTCTCACTGGTTGTTATGAGTCCGAGGAAGCTTATAGCTGCAAGAGACCCGTTCGGCTTTAAGCCTCTTGTTATCGGAAAGCGCGGGAACAGCTATATTTTCACCTCTGAGACTGCGGCTCTTGATACCATAGGTGCCGAATTCGTAAGGGATGTACGTCCCGGAGAGACAGTCTGGGTAAAAAGAGACGGCATCCTGCATTCAGATATGTCGCGTGCCCTGCCTTCAGAGAAGCAGGCAAGATGTATTTTTGAGTACATATACTTTGCCAGACTAGACAGCTATATAGACGGCATCTCTGTTTATGACGCGAGGATAAAGGCCGGACGTTTTCTGGCTCAGGATTCTCCGGTAGACGCTGATCTGGTCGTAGGCGTTCCTGAGTCCGGTAACGCAGCTGCTATGGGATATGCTCTGGAATCAGGGATCCCTTACGGGACTGCTTTTGTAAAGAATGGCTATGTGGGCAGGACCTTTATCAAGCCCGGACAGAAGAGCCGTGAGTCATCGGTAAGGATAAAGCTCAATGTCCTAAGAGAAGCAGTCGATGGAAAAAGGGTTATTATGATCGATGATTCTATAGTAAGAGGAACGACCTCTGACAGGATAGTCGGAATGCTGAAGGAAGCAGGAGCAAAGGAGGTCCATGTCAGGATTTCTTCTCCTCCATTTCTCTGGCCATGCTATTTCGGTACAGATATACCGGTAAGAGAGCAGCTAATAGCCTACAACCGTTCGATCGATGAGATTAGACAGATAATCGGAGCAGATTCACTTGACTACTTATCAATTGACAGACTAAGGCAGATGGTAGACGGGCTTTCGATATGTGATGGTTGCTTCACAGGCAAGTATCCACTTGAGCCACCGAAGGATGATATCAGAGGAAGGTATGAGAGGTAAGCGGCCGAAAGCTTGTAGGCGAGAGCAAGCCGCAGGCGCAGCTCAAGCCACAAGCGAGGCCGCTGTCTGAGATTAGCGAGAACGAGTCGAAGACGAAGTTCGAGCTTAACGAAGACAGCTTCCTTGTTAATGAGAGCGAGCCATAGGCAAAGCTCGAATTTAGCGAAAAGTACTTCCTCACACCTCACCCCTCAGACCTCGCACCTCAGACCTCGCACCTACCAAAACAAGGAGAACACAATGAACACAGACGCATACATAAGTCCCTTAAGCGAGCGTTACGCCAGCAAGGAGATGCAGTATATTTTTTCAGAGGATAAGAAGTTTTCGACATGGAGAAAGCTTTGGATCGCTCTTGCCCAGACGGAGATGGAGCTCGGACTTTCTGAGAATGGCAAGCCGGTGATCACACAGGATATGATCGATCAGATGAAGGAGCACATCTACGATATCAACTATGATGTTGCAAGAGAGCGCGAGAAGGTCGTAAGACATGACGTTATGAGCCATGTATACGCTTACGGCAAGCAGTGCCCTAAGGCAGCCGGTATAATTCATCTCGGAGCCACAAGCTGCTATGTCGGTGATAATACTGATGTCATCATCATGCGCGAGGGACTTTTGCTTGTAAGGAAGAAGGTCCTTAACGTAATAAATGAGCTGGCAAAATTCGCAGATAAGTACAAGGATCTGCCGACCCTTGCCTTTACACATTTCCAGCCGGCCCAGCCTACCACAGTAGGAAAGAGAGCTACTCTCTGGTGCAATGAGTTCATGCAGGACCTTGAGGATATAGACTATGTGATATCTACGATGAAGCTCTTAGGATCAAAGGGTACAACAGGTACTCAGGCAAGCTTCCTTGAGCTTTTCAATGGAGATGATGAGACCATTGACAAGATAGATCCTATGATAGCAGAGAAGATGGGCTTTGATGCCTGTGTTCCTGTATCCGGACAGACCTATTCGAGAAAGCTTGATACCAGGGTATTAAATGTCCTTGCCGGAGTCGCTGCCTCAGCCCATAAGATGAGTAATGATATCAGGCTTCTTCAGCACTTGAAGGAGGTCGAGGAGCCATTCGAGAAGAATCAGATCGGTTCATCAGCAATGGCTTATAAGAGAAATCCTATGAGAAGTGAGAGGATAGCATCTCTTTCCAGATATATCATGATAGATGCTCTTAATCCTGCTATCACATCAGCTACACAGTGGTTTGAGAGGACACTTGATGATTCTGCAAACAAGAGACTTTCTGTAGCCGAGGGCTTTTTGGCTACAGATGGTGTACTTGATCTCTGCCTCAATGTCGTGGACGGACTTGTAGTATATCCTAAGGTGATCGAGAAGCATATAATGGCTGAGCTTCCTTTCATGGCTACTGAAAATATTATGATGGACGGAGTCAAGGAGGGCGGAAACCGTCAGGAGCTCCACGAGAGGATCAGGGAGCTTTCGATGCAGGCCGGAAAGAATGTAAAGGAAAATGGAGGAGACAATAACCTGCTTGAGCTTATAGCAGCAGATGATGCCTTCCCTCTTGATCTTGACACATTAAAGAGGTCTATGGATCCTAAGAAATATGTCGGCCGTGCACCAAGACAGGTGAAGAAGTATCTCGATGAGGTCGTAAATCCTGTGCTCGAGAAGAACAAGGCTGACCTTGGAATTAAGGCAGAGATAAACGTCTGAAAAGGAGGCGCTTATGGTAACTATCTATGGTCTTAAGACCTGTCCCTACTGTGACTATATAAAGGCGCAGATAGAGGGCAGGGAGGATGAGTTTCACTATATCGACATAGGCTCACATGTGAAATACATGCATGCATTTATAGATCTGCGCGACAAGAGGAGTGAGTTCGATCACAGCAAAGAGATCGGAGACATAGGGATCCCGGCCTTCGTGCTCGAGGATGGGAGCATCACCCTTGATCCTGCAAGGGTAGGTCTTAAGGAGTATGACCCGTCTATGCCGTCATGCTCTATTGAGGATCATAAGAACGGAAGATCAGGCTGTTAAGGATCTGATCAGAAGCTGCGGTATTCCGCAGCTTTTTTTATTTGTTAAAGTATGTTTTCTATTCTACAGAAGGGTATAAGCGCAATATTTATTTTTGGCAGGATATCTTAACGGAATGATCGCGAGGCTTGATGGAATATGGCAGTTTAGAAAGATTTGATGAATTATTTTCATTATGGTATTGACAAATATTCATCTAGTGTTATACTCATGGAGTAAACTTAATAAAGCAGGTAAGCAGTCCTACCTAAATTCGTAGATGAGAACAAGTCACATGGATATGACACCTTGAAGAGAAGTGCCGGTCGGTGCGAGGCACAGGAAGCGTCCATAGTGGTATCCTCTCAGAGAAGCAGCGCCAAAAGGCATGAATGCCGATTAAGTGCTGACGGTATCCCCCGTTACAGGGAAGCGCATGATGGTGCGTAAAGTGTCGTTTGCAGTTGCAGGCGGAATCAGGGTGGTAACGCGGAATAGTTCATTTCGTCCCTCTATGGCATAAGGAATGCCGGGAGGGACTTTTTTCATCCCCTCCTCTTTGACCTGCGAAAAGCAATGGAGGTACTATCATGAAAAAGCTTCAGAAACTGGCAAAGCTGATGTCGGATCACACGGCTATAGTCGTAATAGCCTTTGCGGTGATCACATTTATCTATCCGGCATGGATGGGTTGGGTAAACCATGCCTGGTTTTCGGATTTCGCGACGAACCGTTTTACATCCCAGACCTTCATCATAGGTATCATAATGATGAGCATGGGAATGTCTATGACCACGGATGACTTCAGGATACTTGCAAAGAGGCCCCTCGATATATTCATAGGTGCTGCAGCCCAGTACTGTGTAATGCCATTCCTGGCCTATACTCTGGTACATCTTCTGCATTTGCCGTCCGATCTGGCACTTGGACTTATCCTTGTTGGCTGCTGTCCGGGAGGCGTTTCATCAAACGTGATGTCCTATCTGTGTCACGGTGATGTAGCCTTCTCGGTGGGCATGACCACAGCATCAACCATACTTGCCCCTGTAATGACACCGCTTCTCGTTTCATTGCTTGCAAGCGGAGCAACGGTAAGCATAAAGGCCTTTCCTATGTTTGTTTCCATAATAGAGACAGTCATAATCCCGGTAGCGATAGGCTTCGCATTGAATGCTTCACTTGGAAAGAATAAGAAATTCAATGAATTCCAGAAGCTCATGCCGGCAGTCGCAGTCTTAGGACTAGCCTTTGTGGTTGGTGGAGTCGTGAATTCACAGGGATCGAGCTTCTTTACATCAGGACTTGTGATCTTTGCAGCAGTCTTCCTTCACAATGGACTCGGATATCTGCTTGGGTATGTGGTAGGAATATTCACAAGAATGAACAAGGCAAAGAGAAGAACTATCTCTATAGAGGTAGGCATGCAGAATGCCGGTATGGCAACAAACCTTGCAACTACCACAGCGCAGTTTGCCACGATGCCGAATGCGGCTATAATAGCAGCGGTCTCATGTGTATGGCATTCCATATCAGGAACCATACTTGCAGGCTTCTTTGCATGGCTTGATAAGAAAACTGAGGCAGAGGGAGCAGGTGTAAAAAAGGTAAAAGAAGCAGCATAAGTCATATAGCTTGAATTCAGAAGGGACAGTCTAAGTGACTGTCCCTTTTGCTGTTGACGAAAGTGCCTGACAGGCGTATGATAATCATTTAGTCAGCAATATTTTAGGAGAAAGTGTAAATGAGAGGAAACATAGTAAAGGCATTGACCCTTATAGCAGCCATTGTGACGGTTACAGCTTATGCAGGAAACAGTAGCTCCGTGGCAGAGGCAGCACCTAAGACTAAGAAGACAGTTACAGTTGAGCCCTCGGGTGATGAGAGCGGATGCTTGGACTTCAATGAGATAGCCGCCTACAGCGAGGAGGGAGGCTATAAGATAATCCTTAGTCCCGGGACATACTATATCAACGGCCAGCTGCGTCTTAACAGCAATACATATCTTAAGGCAGACGGCGCAAAGATAATAGAGGTCCAGAATGGATCCAGGCTTATTACCCAGCCCTATGACAGGAACGGCTATAAGCAAAGGAAGGGCTACGACAGTGTCCATGATATAACTATAGACGGCGGCACCTGGGCGGGGACAAAGAAATTCGCCGACTACGGAGTGAATATCAAGAATGGACAAAAGACAGGTCCTAATGTGATAAATTTCTGGCATGCCAGGAATATCACGATAAAGAATCTTTGTGTATACAATGCAGTAAATGCTCATTTGATAGAGCTTTGCGGTGTAAAAAACGCCCGCATCATCGGTTGTCACATAGGCTGTCGCAAGACTAAGGACGGAAGCCTGAAAAGAGGCTGTTCCAAGGGCGATATATACCGGGGTGCTATACAGCTTGATTTCTGCTCGAAGTCGGGCAACAGGCATTCAGAGCCCTTCGATGGAACGACCTGCCGAAATGTCACTATAAAGGACAATTATATCTGGTACAGGACAGGAATACAGATAGCAAATGATTCGTCAAAGACCACAAATGATGTGAAGGTAAAGGACAATATACTGCGCTGTAAATACGCCTGGACTAATGTCAGCATGAGAAAGGCCCGTGGCTTTAAGGAATCAGGCAACAAGAGAAAAAAGTATTAGTAATGAAGGAGACTGTAATGGATCAGGCAAAGAGGATAAACTATCAGCATACAGCAGCAAGCATAATAAATAAGCTAAAGGCCCGTCATATGGAAGGTTTCTACTGTGAGGATTTAGGATCAGCCAAGGAGAAGGTAATAGAGCTAATAGAAAACGGCATGGATCAAAAGCCATCAAAGGGGCGGAGCGTGGCCTATGGAGGATCCATGACGATCGACAATACGGATCTTAAGGCTATGATTGAGGCAGCAGGGCATAAGCTTATAGTAAGGGAAGACTATAAGACACCTGAGGAGATGAGGGAGCTTAAGGCTCTTTCGGTAAATGCCGATTCCTTTATAATGAGTACCAATGCCATCACACTTGACGGTGAGCTTATAAACATAGATGGACGCGGAAACAGGCTATCATTTATGATATACGGGCCGGATCAGGTGATAATCCTTGCAGGGATGAATAAGGTCGTCACAGGGGTAGAGGACGGGATAAGGAGAGTAAGAAATATTGCTGCCCCTGCCAATACAGTAAGACTTGGCTGCGATACACCGTGTGCCCTGACGGGTCAGTGCGCAAACTGCCTTAAAAACACAATATGCGACCAGATAGTGGTCACAAGGGCATCCATGATACCGGGCAGGATAAAGGTAGTGCTTTTTGGCGAGGAAGCAGGATACTGATAAGTGAAAGGACATAAGGAAAATGCTTGGCATAGTCTTACATGAGCCGGAAATCCCGTTTAATACCGGAGCCATCGGCCGGACCTGTGTGGCTACAGGCTCATCGCTCCATCTTATATATCCACTGGGATTTGCGCTAAGTGATAAATATATAAAGAGAGCTGGCATGGATTACTGGTCCAGGCTTGATCTGCACAAGTACAATGATTATGAGGATTTTATAGAAAGACATAGTAATCTTTGCTTTAACAATGAGGGAGAGTCAGGCTCTAAAAAGCTCTGGTTTGCAACTACAAAGGCCAGACAATGCTACTCGGATGTGAGTTTCGGAAAGGATGATATGATCATGTTCGGAAAGGAGTCTGCCGGGATCCCTGAGGAAATACTGATAAGGCATCCTGATTCATGTATCAGGATCCCAATGATTGGAGAAACCCGTTCCCTTAATCTGTCGAACTCGGTTGCCATAGTGCTCTATGAAGCACTGCGTCAGAACGGCTTTGCCGGGCTTAACGAAAAGGGCCAGCTTCACCGGCTAAGCTGGGACTTAAGATAGTTTTTCTTGACATGCTTCTTCAAAAATAATAAGGTAGTAGCTGGCAGATTTCCGGGTGAAATCCGAATGGTTTTATGGAGGTAATAAAATGAGTGTTCCTATATGGATGTGTATCCCATTTGCGGGATTGCTGCTCTGTGTAGCGCTTTTTCCGCTTTTCGCAGGAGAATGGTGGGAGAAGCACGAGGGGTTGGTGGTCGCACTGTGGTCAGTTGCTGTGATAGTGATCTTCGGGGCCAGATTCGGCGCAGGCGCTGCTGTAAAGACCGTAGTATCATGTATAGCAAATGACTACCTGACCTTTATCATCCTTTTATTCGGGCTGTACTGTGTAGCAGGAAATATTTCCTTTACGGGAGATCTGGCAGGATCCCCGGGAGTGAATGTCGTTCTGCTTGCTATAGGAACACTTCTTTCAAGCCTTATTGGTACGACAGGATCATCAATGCTTATGATCCGTCCTGTGATCAAGATGAATGGCTGGAGGAAGAGAAAGTCACAGATCATGATATTCTTCATCTTCCTTGTGTCAAATATAGGAGGATGCCTGACTCCTATGGGAGATCCTCCGCTTCTTATGGGATTCATGAGAGGGGTTCCTTTCTTCTGGAGCCTGCATCTATTCCCTGTCCTTATAGTAAATATGATCCTTCTGCTTACTATATTCTATTATATAGACAGAAAGGCCTACAGGGCTGATATAGCAGAGGGCCGTATGCCGGATCTGCATTCTACGACTACAAAGATCAGCTTCAGCGGACTTCACAATCTGCTCTTTCTTATAATGATAGTGGTAGGAGTGATCCTGAGCGGATCCCTTCCTGGTATGAAGGTTTTCCAGAATAGTGACGGCTCGGTAAAGGGTATATCACTTCCGGGAGGCGACACTCTGGGGTGGCCATCGATCATAGAGGTGGCTATTATTCTTCTGGCTGCTTTTCTGTCATTTAAGACAACTGACAAGGAGGTCCGTACCAGGAACCATTTCACCTGGGGAGCTATCCAGGAGGTGGCAGTGCTTTTCATAGGGATCTTCCTTACCATGCAGCCGGCACTTATGCTTCTTAAAGACAAGGGAGGCGACCTGGGACTTACGACTCCTGTCCAGATGTTTTTCTCAACAGGGGCGCTCTCAAGCTTCCTTGACAATACACCTACATATCTGGTATTCCTTACGACAGCAGGTGCTCTTGGGTTTAAGAGCGGACTTCATACGGCGCTTGGCGTGATACCGATGAAGATGCTTACCGCTATATCATGCGGTGCTGTCTTCATGGGAGCTAATACCTATATAGGTAACGCTCCAAACTTCATGGTAAAGTCCATGTCGGACGAGAACGGTGTTTCGATGCCTTCGTTCTTCGGATACATGAAGTGGTCAATTAGTATACTGATACCGGTGTTCATCCTTGATGCACTGATATTCTTCATTTAGAAAGGCGGTATTATATGTCAGACAAGAATGAAGCGATCAGACTCGCAAAGAGAATATATGACCTTGATGAAAAGGCCTATCGTGCTTCAGGCTCTGCCCTGGGCCATGTATATACCGGTGACAGGGAGGCCAGGATTGATGAGATCATAAGGTGCATGGAGACACCTGAGGTACGCTTTAATCTCAGACAGCAGCTTGCTCTTATCGGAAACATGGCTCATACCATAGAAGACGACGATGAGAGAGAGAAGGTGCTTGGGGAGTACGAGGATGTGATAAAGGATTTCCATGAGTTCATCGATAAGAACGGCGGTCCTTCCGGTATCATGGATCCTATTATCGCAAGCTTAAACTCCCTTACCTTAAAGAACAGGATGGAGAAGCAGCATCTTATCATCTGCATCAGCCGTTCAAGTGCCTCAGGAGGAAGCCATGTGGGACTGGAGCTCGCTGAGAAGCTTAATATCGATTATCTGGATTCGCGCATAATTGAGAATATGATAAAAAAGCTCGAGGTGACGGAGGACATAGAGAAGGCTACATCTGAGATCCCTGAATCCGAGGGCAGCAGCGCTGATATAGATGAGGAGATCCTGTCTTTTGAAAACACATCAAAGATCAGGAAGTTTATCCACAGGAAAAACAGGTATCATGGATTGAACTATCTGGATGCAAGCTTTTTCCGTATGACTGAGATCATCACGGCTCTGGCAAAGGAGCAGGACTTCGTTATCGTTGGTCGTGCTGCTGACAGGATTCTGACGAATAACAGGATTCCTCACATCAGCATCTTTATCACGGCACCTTTCGAGTCGAGGATCACCAGGGTTCAGAAGATAAGAGGCTGTGACAGAAGGACAGCCAGGAAGATTCTGAAGGCTGCGGATAATATTCATGCGAGATATTATAACTACTACACCGGTCTTAAATGGGGTGATGCGAATAACTATGACCTCTGCCTTAACAGCGCAAGCTACGGAATAGATGGCTGTGTAAAGCTTATTATGAACCTGCTTGAGCCGGTAAAGTAGGAAAGAAACAGTAAGAAGGGAGCAGAGCTATGACTAGTAGCTCTGTTTTTTTGGATAAGCAGATGATATGCAAAAGAAAGGATTTCAAGATGAAAAAACGTATTTTTTCCGTGATCATGGCAATGGTCTTTTCTGCCACCCTTTTAATGCCTGTGGCTGCGAGGGCAGATGATTACTATGAGGACAGTGAAGGGGATTACGATTACAGTGATGATTACTCTATTGATGACGACTACAGTGATGACAATGACGACTATGATGAAGATGTGCCTGTCGACTATTCAAATGCAGCCTTAAAGGATACTGACCTTACTGTTCTGGCATCAAAGGACTGGGGGGATTCGTATACAGCTTCGGGACAGATTGAGATAACCGGACTTCCTGAGGGTTCATACGCAGACGACGAGGATATATCAAATATCACAAGCCAGAATCCCAATATCAAGGCTGACTCATACAGTCTTTCTATTTCTGAAAATGTGCTCGAGTTTGAAGTCGAGGGAACAGGAAGCACCACGATCTCATTTATGCTAGGGACAAAGCAGCTTTCGTTTCATCTTAGAATTCTGGTTCCACTAAGCATGAAATCAAATTCCTATGTGCTTACAAGGGGACATAAGGTAAAGCTTAAGCTCTCTGGTGATAAGAGCGGAGTAAAGCTTAAGTACCAGAGCCTTAAGCCTTCTGTTGCCTCGGTAAACAGCAGGGGTCAGGTAAAGGCAAAGAAGCCTGGCACAGCCGTAATAAGGATCACAGCTGATTATGGTGAGACAAAGGACTATATAGGTACTGTGATAAATGTGACAACAAGCAAGAAATCAGCTGTATTCAGATGGGCAAGAAGCTATGTTGCAAAGAGCAAATATAGTCAGGCCAAAAGGATGCAGAAGGGATACTATGACTGCTCGTCACTTGTCTGGAGAGCCTATAAGAGCAGAGGCATATCACTTTTGAATAAAAACTATGCGCCTACAGCAGCTGACCTCGCCAAATATCTGGTCGGAAAGGGCAGGAAGGTAGGAAATGCATCTTTAAGTAACTTCGATTCAGGAAAGTTCCAGATCGGAGATCTGATGTTTGAGACAGGTGCAAAGAACGGCAGATATGATGGGATCTACCATGTCGAGATGTTCGGTGGATATGCCCTTAATGATTTTGATGAAAGCGGAAAGCCGGAGTTATCCTATA
The DNA here is from genome assembly GCF_052064335.1 of Candidatus Weimeria sp. HCP3S3_B5. NCBI lineage: Bacteria > Bacillati > Bacillota > Clostridia > Lachnospirales > Lachnospiraceae > Candidatus Weimeria > Candidatus Weimeria sp. HCP3S3_B5. Next base: position 30,402 of record NZ_JBQHVU010000015.1, read on the forward strand.
ATTTCGCCAACCTTCAGTATTATCCTAACTCTGCCAATATCATCTGCCGGCCTTAGACTGGATTTATTTCAAAAAAGGCTTGCATTTTTGGAGAAATGTGGTATAATACGTCTCAATGCAGAGGAAACGGTTTTTGGGTTTAAGGGTTTCCATGCTTTGACTATGAATGCAAGTATGTACACGAGGTGATACTATGAAGTTTATGATTCGTTTACACAGCCCTAAGGATGCAGAGGAGTTCGTAAAGATAGCATCAGGATACGATTATGATATCGATCTGAAGACCGGTGCTGCTTATCTTGATGCCAAGTCCCTTCTTGGAGTGATTTCATGTGCCATTGATAAGAAGGCAATGGTGATCTGCCCTAAGGGAGCGTCAGATTTCAGGAACAGCGTTGCGAAGTTTGCTGTAGCATAAGAGAGGCAGATGGCACAGGACTTTGATGGATTTCCATCAGGGTCTTTTTTTGTTAAATTTAATATGGTTGTTTTTACAACGTAACAATCATGCAGACTCTGATATCCTTATATACGGAAAATCAATCACGAAATATCAGTGGAGGTAGAAATGGACAATCAGATGTTTTGTTATCAGTGTCAGGAGACAGCAGGATGCAAGGGATGCACAATATCAGGTGTATGTGGAAAGAAGCCTGAGGTAGCAAGGATGCAGGATCTTCTGATCTATGTGACTAAGGGACTTTCAGCTGTCACAAGCGCTCTTAGAAAGAATGGAGCAGCGATACCGGAGGATGTCAACCATCTTGTAACGGTAAATCTCTTTACGACGATCACAAATGCCAATTTTGATCTGGATTCGATAGAGGAGAAGGTTGTAAGGACTCTTGAGAAGAAGGAGGAGCTTCTGGCAGGATTAAAGGAGTCACAGAGGAAGAGCCTGCCTGATGCTGCATTATGGAATGGAGACAGGGAAAGCTTCGATGAGAAGGCAAAAGAGGTCGGAGTCCTTTCTACGAAGGATCAGGACATCAGGTCATTAAGAGAGCTTATCACATACGGATTAAAGGGACTTTCTGCATATACTAAGCATGCGAACGCTCTTTTAAAGGAGGATCCTTCTGTAGACGAGTTCATCCAGGAGACCCTTGCAAAGACTCTTGATGATTCTCTTACTGTCGATGATCTGGTAAAGCTTACTCTTGAGACCGGAAAGGCCGGAGTAAACGGCATGGCACTTCTTGATTCGGCAAATACCAGCACATATGGGAATCCAGAGATCACAAGTGTGGATATAGGTGTAAGGAATAATCCTGGAATCCTTATATCAGGACATGACCTTAAGGATCTTGAGATGCTTCTTGAGCAGACAAAGGGAACAGGCGTCGATGTCTATACCCATTCCGAGATGCTTCCTGCTCATTATTATCCTTTCTTCAAGAAGTATGATAACTTTGCCGGAAACTATGGAAACGCATGGTGGAAGCAGAAGGAGGAGTTCGAAAGCTTCAACGGACCTATCCTTATGACCACCAACTGCATAGTACCTCCAAAGGATTCTTATAAGGACAGACTCTTTACCACAGGTGCCTGCGGATATCCGGGATGTAAGCATATCGATGCTCCTTACGGACAGGAGAAGGATTTCTCTCCTATCATCGAGCTTGCAAAGAAGTGCAAGGCACCTGATCAGATAGAGACAGGTAAGATTGTAGGTGGCTTCGCCCATGAGCAGGTATTCGCACTTGCAGACAAGATAGTAGATGCGGTAAAGAGCGGTGCTATAAAGAAGTTTGTCGTAATGGCCGGCTGTGACGGCAGGGCTAAGTCGAGAAGCTACTATACAGACTTTGCAAAGGCTCTTCCAAAGGATGCAGTGATCCTTACCGCAGGCTGCGCAAAGTATAAGTACAACAAGCTTGACCTTGGGGATATAAATGGAATTCCAAGAGTTCTTGATGCCGGACAGTGCAACGATTCATATTCACTTGCTCTTATAGCCTTAAAGCTGAAGGAGATATTCGGACTTTCAGATGTAAACGAGCTTCCGATCGTTTATAACATAGCTTGGTATGAGCAGAAGGCAGTCATAGTTCTTCTTGCCCTTCTCTATCTGGGTGTGAAGAATATCCATCTGGGACCAACCCTTCCGGCCTTCCTTTCTCCAAATGTCGCAAAAGTCCTTGTTGACAATTTCGGCATAGCAGGAATCGGTAGTGTAGAGGACGATATGAAGCTCTTTTTCGAGTAAAAGGTAAAAATATCCTGTCACTTTTTATATCGTTGTGTTATAATACAAGACAGCAATGGCGCCCTGTGTCAGGGCGTCTTTTGCAGTTTATAATCATTAGAAAATACTTTTGAAGGAAAGGAACAAGATGAAACCTAAGGTATATATTGACGGGAAGAGCGGTACTACAGGACTTCAGATCTATGACCGGATTGCAGGAAGGGATGATCTGGAGCTTATGCTTATTGATCCTGATAAGAGACATGACGTAGAGGAGAGAAAAAGACTTATCAATTCTGCTGACATAGTCTTCTTATGTCTGCCTGATAAGGAGGCCATAAATGCGGTTACTCTTGTAGAGAATCCTAAGACAACCATAATCGATGCCTCGACGGCTCACCGTACCTCAGAGGACTTCGTATATGGATTTCCTGAGCTCTGCCCGGGCCAGCGTGAGAAGATAGCGGCTTCACACAGGATAGCTAATCCCGGCTGCCATGCCACAGGCTTTATAAGCATTGTTTCACCTCTCATACAGTCTGGGATCCTTCCCCGCGACTACCCTGTCAGCTTCTTTTCACTGACCGGATATTCCGGCGGCGGCAAGAAGATGATAGCCGATTACGAGGCCTCTGACAGACCAGAGACCCTTTCCTCTCCAGGTATCTATGGCCGAAGCCTCTGCCATAAGCATATACCGGAGATGGTAAAGTACACTGGACTTTCCTATTCGCCGGCCTTTCTTCCTGTGGTCTGTGACTATTACAAGGGAATGGCCGGGACCCTTACCCTGCAGAACAGGCTCTTAAACGGTACACCTGATGCAAGGGGGATTTGGGAATTCTTAAGGAGCTTCTATGAGGGAGAGGTCTTCATCTCCGTAGCTGACTTTGAGGACAAGCCAGCTACCCTCTATGCCAATGAGCTTGCCGGAACTAACCTTCTGAAGATATATGTAAGCGGTGGCAGTGACTATACAGCGATCACCTCTGTATTCGATAACCTGGGAAAGGGCGCTTCAGGAGCCGCAGTCCAGAACATGAACATAGCTCTGGGACTCGATGAGACGGAGGGACTTGTCTGAGCATAAATAATTACCGCCGTCCCTTTTTGGAGTGAACGGCGGTACTTTATTATCATTTACTTCCAATTCCTTTCATAACCATCTCCGCTGCCTTCTCAGCCAGACCCTTGATATCAGCATCATCCGGATGAGACTTTCTGTAGTTCTCATATATCCCTGGTATGCAGTTAAGGTAGGCTTCAGTAAACCTGCCGGCCTCTGTATCGGTGCAGTAGGGACGGAAGGCACTCTTTTCTGATGCAAAGATGGAGTGGAAGAACCGTTCTCTGAACGGATTGCCATCGTTTGTAAGGAGAAGGTTCCTGATCTGAGGATCAGCGGATTCCAGGAACTCATAGATGGTTCTGATGTCAGAGACAGGGTCTTTCGTGAACCTGTCGGATAGGAGCGATGCGATGCTGTCTGCAAGAGAGCAGTCAGCTTTAATAGTGTCTGCCATGGTTGTCCTTTCTGTCTGGTACTCTCCCCCTAGGCTTTTTCTGGTTGTTACTATTCACGGCACCTCCCCAATCAGACCGCAGACCAACCGCGCTTTCGCGCGTTTGCCGCATCTTCGATGCTAAAAGTCTGCGGTTGCTGGGGAGGTTCCTGCTTCACAGGCAGGCTTCTGTGGGTATTTAAACGTCCGCACAAGTGCGTCCGTCGTGAACCCCCACAGAAGCCTGCCGTGAATAGTAACTTCTGGTTACAAATTTTAACGGTTCTTGTTTGAAAAATCAAATCTTTAACAAATATTGAATAAGCATCCGATTAAATGATATTAAGATAAGTCTATTAAAATAAAATAATCACTTTTCTGTGCTAAATATATTGAACTTTCCACCCTGAATCGCTAAACTAGTCTTGTCCAAAGGAGAGAAGCAACCTATCAGCGTAAGTTGCTATCCATTCAATTCGAGATCAGATGCTTATATAAGGGCATGCTGATCCTGATGCGAAAGGCTCTCCCCAAGGACAGTGAAGAAAGAGGCAGCCAGATTGACATAGCGGGACGCATCCGCGACAGTCTATCGCCTCGGCTGTATGAGTGGTTTGGGAGGACGCTCCTTCACTAGTACCATGATAAACATTCCAGATGAAGGGAGGGGCCAAGGCCGAGGGCCCAGGGTCCAGGGTTTTGGAGCTATAGTTTTATCAGAATTTCAAGATTCGACTAAACTTCAGTAACCCTGACCCCTACCCCCTAGACCCTAACCCCTGCCCCTTCGGAAAGAGAGGAATAATACAAAATGTTAAACATGAAAAAAGGTTTAGCCGTAGCACTTGCAGCAGTAACTGCATTTACATTTGCTCCGGCAACTGCTTTCGCAGGTACATCAGCTGCAACAGCTAGAACTACCGGCACAGACAATGGCAAGACTACCTATATTAAGGCCACAGGCCTGATGACCACTATGAACGAGTCAGCTAATGTCTGGTCTTACAATAACACAGTAACAAGCAGCGCACTCACAGATCAGCAGACTGCTGTAGTAGTACTTACACCGAGCAATCCTGAAGGATCTGTTACCTTCACTCAGAAGATCACAGGTGATGAGACTTTGAGCGATGGCAAATGGTATAGTGTTGGAACTCAGTCTGGAAACACAGTTCTTTCAGGCTCAGTAGCATCTGACTCAACTGATAAGGCTATAGAGTTAACAGCTGGTAAGAACAGCAAGACACTGAAGATCACTGCCAGTGTCGCAAAGCTCAGACAGGTGACCAATCCTGAGAAGTACATTGTAAGCAGCAATGTGGGAGGACTTCTTCCTAACACCAAAGTAACTGTCATCCTCGCTAGGCGTGCCGTTAAGATGAATAACCTGAAGGTTACACTGAACACAGCAGGTGATTCAGCAAAGGACAGATACTTACAGCATGACGTAGATGAGTATAACGCTTTCGAAGCAAGACCTACAGGCATTACAGGTGCTGACATCACAACAGACGACGTTGATGTCGCACTTGACGGCAAGCCGATCGGCACTGTTAATATGAACCTCGCTGATTCGAGCAAGGATAAGACATTCACTGTAGATACTAATGCTGACGTAGCTTACAAGTCAGATGACACAAGCATCGCTACCATCGATAAGGATGGTATCCATGCCAAGGCTGTAGGTGAGACTAATGTAAGCATCACTACAAAAGAGAGTACTACCGCATATGGTGAGGTAAAAGTTACAATTCCTGTTAAGGTAGTTAACAAACCGACCGCAACACTTTCTGTACCGGATGATATCTATGTACATGGCAAGGGTAAAGAAAATTCTACAGTAATCGGAGCTACAGGTACAAACATCCAGAAGAACAGCATCGTATACGATTTTGTTTACTGGGATGCTAAAACACAGGACTATGTTTCATTCAAGACTAGCACAAGAAACGTTCTGAATCCGTTCAGACTTGATACCTCAAAAGATACTGTATATGTGGATTCATACACAGGAGATGACGACAATCGTTATACCTGGGACGCATATCTTAAGGTAACAGCTACAGCTGCTCCGGGTTACAAGGAACCAGACGCTAAATACATCAGACTTCACTTCGTTAAGGATGCCTTTGACTTAGATTCTACTAGTCAGATACTCCATATCGGCGAGTCAGTTCAGATTACTGCCCAGGCAGAATCAACTGTCGCAACTGGCGGTGCATTCACATATAAATCATGGAACCCAGCTGTCGCTACAGTAAGTGATACAGGTGTGATCAAGGCTGTCGGCGAGGGCTCAACTAGGGTTGATGTAACTTACGGAGGAACCACAAAGCCTGTATACGTAACAGTTAAGGCTTATGAGAACGGTGCTGGATCAAAGGCTGCTCCTGAGAAGGTTACCGGCGTTAAGGTATCCAACAAGAAGGGTGCTAAGGTTTCTGTAAAGTGGGATTCACAGGATTCAAGCGTCAACTTCCGTGTATATAAGAAGGTTGGCTCTGGAAAGTGGATTGCCAAGAATGTAACATCTAACAAGGCTACTCTTTCTGTAAAGAAGGGTGCTAAGGTTACAGTCAAGGTTAAGGCTTTCACAAAGGGAACCAATGGAAAGACCACTTGGGGACCTAAGGCAACATCCAAGTCTTTAAAGACTGACAGGAAGTAATCTCAATCCTTCATTATTTTAACAATTTGACGACAAGTGTTTAACTATCCGGGGCACCCTGTTACAGCTCCGGTAACTAGATAGACACGTTCCCGTCCGCATTATCCGGTTCCCCGGATATCTCCCATGCGGACGGGATTTTTTTGCGTTCATGGGAGAAAGCATATATGTAACCTAACCCCTCTTTCGGTCTTGTGCTCCTCACTTCATAATGATATAATATTTCAGTTGGCATAAATTTTTTGAATGGATTATTATGAACACGATTAAAAAACACACGCAGCAGCTTCTAGCCGCACGTACATTTGTTATATTCTTTTTGGATTGTATCACTATAGCCTTGTCGGGCTTTGTGGCACTCTGGGTCCGCTTTGATTTTCGGATAGCGAATATTGACCCGGTTTATGTGAGTGAGCAGCTTCGGATACTGCCAGAGGTACTTGTCACCTTCATAGTCATATATGCCTTAAATAAGCTTTATATGTCGGTATGGCGCTTTGCCTCGGTAAGCGAGATGGTAAGGATAGTCAGGGCATACGCTGTCATGATCCCGGTATTCTGGCTTGAAAAGCAGATATTTCATTTCCATCTACCCAGAAGCGTCTATCTGATAGCCTATGTGGGCGATTTTCTCTGTTGTATAGCCATCAGATTTTCATACAGATTCATCAGATACTATGCTAACAGGCGTCGGATCGCCGGGGACGCCGGCGCTGAGAGGGTCATGATCATAGGCGCTGGAGCGGCGGCCAGAGAGCTGATAGCGGATATATCCACATCGGGAAGGGTCCGCTATCAGGTGGTATGCATTATAGATGACAACAGGAACAACTGGGGCCGCTATCTGGGAAACGTCCCTATAGTGGGTGGAAGAGATGATATACCGGAGTATGCTGCCCAGTACAGGGTGGACAGGATCATTTTTGCCATACCGTCAGCCAGTCGCCATACCAGGACAGAGATCTTAAACATTGCAAAGACCACCGGATCCCACCTGCAGACTGTGCCGGGTATGTATCAGATACTAAACGACGAGGTCAGGGTAAGTAAGCTCCGCGACGTAGATATCACAGATCTGCTGGGACGGGATGAGATCACTGTAGACGACCGTCAGATAAAGGATGCCATTCGAGGAAAGGTGATCCTTGTGACAGGAGGAGGCGGATCCATAGGTTCTGAGCTGTGCAGACAGATAGCAGCAGCAGGACCTAAGAGACTTATCATTTTTGATATATATGAGAATAATGCATACGCCATTCAGCAGGAGCTAAAGAGATCATATCCGGACCTTGATCTGGTGACCCTGATAGGCTCTGTCAGAAATACGAACCGGGTGAACTGGGTCCTTCGTACCTACAAGCCTGAGGTGGTCTATCACGCAGCTGCTCACAAGCATGTGCCGCTAATGGAGGACTCACCGGATGAGGCTATAAAGAACAACTGCCTTGGTACCTTAAAGATCGGTCAGGCCGCAGCAGAGAATGGAGTAAAGCGCTTCCTTCTCATAAGCACAGATAAGGCCGTGAATCCGACCAGCGTGATGGGGGCCAGCAAGCGCATCTGTGAAATGATCATACAGATGCTTGACAGGCGATACCCAAAGACCACCTACTGTGCAGTACGTTTCGGAAATGTCCTGGGATCGAACGGATCGGTTATCCCGCTCTTTAAGAAGCAGATAGCAGAGGGGGGACCTGTCACGGTCACAGATAAGCGGATCATCCGCTACTTCATGACCATACCTGAGGCTGTATCCCTGGTCCTCCAGTCCGGCCACTACGCCAGCGGTGGAGAGATATTCATCCTGGATATGGGCGAGCCGGTAAGCATAGACCAGATGGCCAGAAAGATGATCGAGCTCTCCGGTTTCGTTCCGGATGTGGACATACAGATCAGGTATACAGGTCTGCGCCCGGGAGAGAAGCTCTACGAGGAGCTTCTCATCGACAAGAATAATAAGCAGCTGCGCAGCACAGCAAATCAGCGCATATTCGTCGAAGAAGCCTATCCAATGGACGACGAATGGTTCGCGCAGGAGCTTAAAAAGCTCGAAAACGCCAGCAAGTCAGAGGTCTCAGGCGAAAAGATCCGGGCACTGATAAAGGAGGTAGTCCCGACCTACAGCGGGGCATAAGGGCCGGTGGCTGGTATAGGCATAGTAAAAGTCTGTTGCATCTGATGCAATATAGTTGTAAAATAGAAAGAGGAGTTTTTGCCAACTCTGTTGTCAGCTCTCACGTCGCTTCATGCGCGGAGAGGGGGCAGGAGAGATCATAAGTACAGATGAGCCGGGACAGCACAGGCTGGCCTGGATGGCGGAGCATACGCAAAATACAGGATCATAAGAATTGAAGCTAATAAAGACCACTAAAGAAAAACCACTTCTGAATAAGAGATATCTCATTCCTTCTATCATAGCTATGGGTTTTATTCCCCTTATCATGAAGGAGCATACCTACCACACCTATCTGGAGGACGCCGACTGGTTTGCTATAGGGAATTCCACAGCGACAGATTTTTTCCTCTTCTGGAAGCAGTGGGCTTTTATCATTCTGGCTCTTATCTGCCTTCTGATACTTCTCATCAGAGCAAAGTATTACTATGAAGAGCTGCCATGGGATAAAAGAGCCTTTATTCCTCTTCTGGTATACGGTGCCTTTGTGGTGCTGTCGGCCTGCTTTGCCAGGATGCCGGTATTCGCATGGGCCGGCGGATACGATATGTTTCAGAGTGCACCGGCTATTCTAAGCTATGGCCTTATTTTTTACTATACATACAGCTGTATAAAGAGTACGGGTCATCTGCTCTATCTTCTTCGCGGAAGTGAGATCGGCATAGGTATAGAGCTTGTTCTCTGCTTTTTTCAGGCCATGGGACATGACCTCCTCGCCACTGTGCCAGGAAAGATTCTTGTGACTTCGCCTTCACGCTGGAACAAGCTTGACAGCCTGACACTATCTCCAGATATGTATGGCACAGTATATAACACGGATTATCTGTCGCTCTATCTGCCTATGGTAATACCAGTCATACTGGGACTTTTCATTGTAGAGACAAAGCTCTGGAAAAGGATAGTACACGCTGCCATTCTTCTACTGTCACTTTTTGTCCTTGTGAAGGCTCCGTCGTCGGCCATACTGGCAGTGGGGATAGAGACAGTCATTGCATTTGTCATCCTATGCAGCAGACAGAGAAAGCTGCTTATATCAGGAACAGTCATGTTGGCCTGTCTGGCTTTTGCAGGAGCTTCTGTCATTCTTTGCAGCAGCGGCTATTACAGGACGAAGGCGGACCTTCTCTGGAACGGATCGGTCACGGAGGATTCAGACGTACCCATAAAGAGCATCAGGACCGGAAGTCTGTCCTCAGGCGTTACTGTAGAGCTTAGGGATGGGAAGATATACCGCTTTACTTTTTCTATGGATCAGGGGCAGATAAAGGATCTGAAGGTTTATGACGGGTCTGGAAATCAGCTGGCTCTTACAGAGACAAACACAGATAATCAGACCTATGTCTTTTCCGACACAGCCGAGCAGGCAGAGGGTGTCTATTTCTACAGGGATGACAGCGGCTTTGTCAGCAGGCTCATGTTCGTAAAGGACGGAGTCATCTATCCCTTCGTCGACACAGATGTGACTGGGCCAAGCCAGAAAAAAGGCTACTATCTGGTATCCACAGCTGGCCGCTGCGTGAAGCTGCCTCAGAAGAATAAGGGAGAGGTCTATGAGGTATTCAAAAACGGCTTCTGGAGTGGAAGAGGACCTATCTATAACCGCTCGCTGCCTCTGTTAAAGCATCACATGCTGATCGGTACCGGCGCTGATAATTACATCATGGCCTATCCTCAGCGTGACTACATAAATGACTACTACTTTAACGGCCAATCAAATGGCCTGAATGTAAAGCCCCACAGCCTCTACCTCCAGATCTGGATTCAGGAGGGTTTTATAGCCTTTGTGGCAATAATGGTCTTCTTTTTCATATACCTGAAAAGAAGCGCCGTGCTCTACCATAGTGTGACACTAAAAGATCACAGCCGTCTCATGGGCTTTCTTCTCATGACTGGGATCATAGGCTATCTGATTGCAGCCATAGCAAACGACTCCATGATCTGCACGGCACCGGTCTTCTGGACAGCGCTGGGAGCAGGGTGGGGGATGAATGAACTCAGTAACAAGGATCAGGGAAAGTAAGATATTAGGGAGCATTGAGTTGAATCGGTTACTATGACCGTTTCACTCCGCAATAGCCTCTGATCTACAGTGTTTTTCAGATCTGTTTTCCGGACGACTCCAACATCTGCACCGCACCGGTCTTCTGGACAGTGCTGGGAGCGGGACGGGGATGAATATCTTGGAATGTGGAGACCGATAAAATTGCTGGATTATGGAGAGTTTGACTAGCTTTTGACTAAGTAAGAAGGTAGGAATTACATGAGACCATATGATGCTTTAGAGATTGCTGAGTATATCATCGAAAGATGTAATCAGAATCATTTGCCAATAACTAACTTAAAACTACAGAAAATTCTGTATTTCGTGCAGGCGCAATTTATGGTACAGTTTGGAACTCCTTGTTTTTATAATATTATGCAGGCGTGGGATTATGGCCCTGTGGTTCCGGACGTCTATCACAAGTATAAAGTTTATGGAAATACGAATATTCCTAGCTGTGGTAATAAAAGCTATGATTTTGAGATCGATGAACAGCAGACATTAAATGGTATTATAGATAGGGCGTCTGAATATTCGGCTTCGCGGTTGGTTGAAATAACTCACAATCAGAGTCCGTGGATTGATGCTTATAATAAGGTTGATGAAACTATTACGCCAAAAAGTATAAGAAAGTTCTTTATGACATAACAGGACAAATAATGGAACAAGGCCAGGATATTTTTACAAAGGTAGCTGACGGTGCTGAATTAAAACAAGATGATTCAACATCATTCTTTGAAGATATGTCATTGCAGATTCAAGATATTTGTAATGACCTATCGGCAGACAAAGAGAGCTTTCAGGAAGAAAAAGTTTATAGAAAAGTACTGGAGTATGTAGCAAGTGATAAAAGGATATTGTATTCTCAAATCACTTCCGAAATATTTTCATACTATGATAAGGGTAATATTTTAAATCCAGATGAACGGATTGAAAATATGACAGGCAACTTGACAAAGTTAGTAGAGTTTTCAAGAAGTCCAAAAAGCAATGGAATAATTGAGGCTGATTATTCGGATGAAAAATATCAGGTTGCTATAAAGTCAATGACTAAGGTATGTATAAAGATGTGGGATCATATCAATCTTGCGTATCGCCAATATTCTGACTTAAAGCAAACTGATGATGAGTTTAAGGACAAGTTCAATCAGAGATTTGATAAGTCTTTTGCAAAAAGTTTTAAAGAAAGTGTAGGTCCGGAGACAGAAAAACTACAAAGGTCAATGAATTCACAACTTATCACACTGGTCGGAATATTTACAGCATTGGCTTTTCTTGTCTTTGGTGGTATTACAAGCTTGGATAATGTGTTTGAGAGTACTGGCGTACCTGTTCTAAAGCTTCTGGCTATAGGATCTGTCTGGGGACTATTTATATTGAACATGATCTTTGTTTTTCTTTATTGTGTACAGAGGATAACGAGACTTAATACTTCTCAATCAGATAAGAAAAAGAATGTTTTTGAGAGATATCCTGTTGTGTTTTGGTGTGACTTCTGTCTTGTCGTAGTAATGGTTGTGACATTATGGATATATTATTTGAAAAACAGAGCGGGTCTGGCATGGCTGGATATTTTACTTGCTGATAATCCAAAACTTGTTGTTTTGGTTGGTTCTTCTATATTAATAGCTCTTATTGTAATAGGGACAAAAAGAATGATCACTCTTACGGGGATGAAGACGAAAAATAAACGAAATAGAAAATCATATTGATTTATACGTAAAAATGAGGAACTAGGGGGCTGGCTGCAGGTAGGCCGAACACAGAGAAGAGCAGATGAACAAAGATAAAGCAAAAAAGATAATCAAAGCCACGGCAGTCACACTCGGTGTTTCATATGTCGTTCTTAATATCATTGCCAGGAAGAAAAAAAAAGATTCTACGTATTCCACACCCGGGCAGGAGAGTGAAAGAAACTCTATGCAGGGAAAGTCTGTCAAGTTTGTGGAAGACGCCAGTGATAAAGAAAATGCTGATGGCAAGTGCGGTCATCTGGAAGCTACAGGCCTTTCTGCTGCGGCCACACGCGAGCGTTCCTTCTATGAAAAAGTTGTTAAGCGCTGTCTTGACAAGGCTTTATCTTTTGCTGGTCTTGTAGCCTTAGCTCCCATAATGGGTGGCATCGCTCTGGCGATAAAAATCGAAGACCCGGGTCCTGTTATCTTCACACAGAAGAGAGTTGGTCTGGATAAGCAGTATTTTAAGCTTCACAAGTTCCGTTCGATGAAAATGTCCACACCGCATGACGTGCCTACGCATAAGCTTGAGAAGCCAGAGCAGTATATAACAAAAGTAGGAGGCTTCATTAGAAGGCACAGTCTTGATGAACTTCCGCAGATCTGGGATATCTTCCTTGGGAATATGTCTGTTATTGGACCGCGCCCGGCACTCTGGAATCAGGATGTGCTGACGGCAGAGCGTGACAAGTATGGTGCTAATGACATCAAGCCTGGTCTGACCGGATGGGCGCAGATCAACGGAAGAGATGAGCTTGAGATTCCGGACAAGGCAAAGCTGGACGGGGAGTATGTGAAGAACGAGGGTCCAGCAATGGATCTCAAGTGTTTCCTTGGCTCTGTTGGTGTGTTCGGCGGGGATAAGTCCGTAGTTGAAGGCGGGACTGGGGAAATCCACAAGGAGAACAAGCTGAGACCGGGCGTGCCTGAAACAGATCCGGAACCGGACTTCGGATTTAAGAAAAAGTTCCAGATAGATAAGGAAAAGAACATCAAAGTCCTTGTGGTCGGTGCAGGATCATATATTGGGGAGACTTTTGCTTCCTTTGCAAAAGAACACTACCCGAACATAGAAGTAGACACGGTCGGCACTCTGAACGGTGAGTGGCGTGACGTGGACTTCTCTGCTTATGACACTATTTATGACGTCGCTGGCATAGCTCATGCTGATGTCGGCAATGTGAGTGATGAGGTCAAAGAGAAGTACTATGCCGTCAACACGGACCTGACGTTGGAGATAGCAAGGAAGGCGAAGGCGGCAGCCGAGAAGAGAAGTAATACTGAAAGTATAAATAAAGAAGAAAATGCCACAGGCGAAAAGAAGAAAACACAGTTCATCTTCATGTCTTCCGCAATCATCTATGGCGATTCCGCACCGTACGGCACTTCCAAGATGATTGACGAGGACACGGTTCCTGCTCCGGCGAACTTCTATGGTGATTCGAAGTGGCAGGCTGATAAGGGCGTGAGGAGTCTCTCTTCCTCAAACTTCAATGTTGCAGTTCTCCGTCCGCCAATGATCTATGGAAAGGGCAGCAAAGGGAACTACCCAACGCTCGCCAAGCTCGCCAGGAAGCTTCCGATATTCCCGGATGTCGATAATGAGAGATCCATGCTTTATGTCGGCAACCTGTGTGAGTTTTTGTGTCAGTTGATGTTAAGTTGTGAAGGCGGTATCTACTTCCCACAGAATGCAGAGTACACAAAAACATCAGAGATGGTCAAGGAAATAAGGGCTGTCGCTGGTGGGAAGAAAATAGTAGAGACGAAGGCACTGAATCCGGCAGTAAAGGTCGGGCAGAAAGTGCCTGGAAAGATAGGCGGACTGGTTGATAAGGCTTTCGGGAATCTTACTTATGATCAGAAACTGAGTACGTATGAGGGGATTGAGTACCAGAGGTGTACGTTATCAGAGTCCATAGAAAAGACAGAGGGTAACACAGAACCTCATAAGAAACATATCTTAGTTATCTCTCAATATTTTTATCCTGAACAGTTCCGTATCAATGATATGGCTTGTGAATGGGTGAAGCGCGGCTATAAGGTCACGGTCCTTACTGGAATTCCTAACTACCCGATGGGTAAATATTTTGAGGGATATGACCTCACGCACAAGCGACACGAAATATGGAACGGTGTGGAGATCATTCGTATTCCGCTTATTGCTCGTGGTTCAAATTCTATCGGCATGATGGCGAATTACGGGTCATTTGTCGTGTCTGGATTCTTCTGGAATCTTGTCAACAAGATCAAGGCTGATGAAGTGTTCATATATGAAGTAAGCCCAATGACACAGGCTTTAGTCGGTGTTCAATATGCAAAGCAGCATAAGGTTCCTTGCTATCTTTATGTTACAGACCTCTGGCCTGACAATGTTGAAATCGTAACAGGAATACATAACCCGGCAGTTATTGGACCAATCAATAGCATGGTCAATTACGTTTACAAGCATTGTGATCGCATTTTTACTTCTTCACAAAGCTTCATTTCTAAAATGGTGGAGAGGGGAGTTGATCGAGACAAGCTTGAGTTCTGGCCCCAGTATGCTGAAGAGTTTTACAAGCCTTACGTACCGGATGTGACAGAGAATTTAGGACATGAAACCGGAATTCCACAAGATGATAAATTGAACATCATATTTGCCGGTAACATTGGTTATGCTCAGGGACTTGGAGTCTTGGTTGAAGCAGCGGCATTGCTAAAGAAAAATAATTCATCAGCACGATTCAACATTGTCGGTAATGGTCGTTATAAAGACGAAATGCTGGAAGCAATACATAAGCAGGGTGTTGATGAATATTTCAATTTCCTGGATAGGCAGGCGGCTGAAGACATACCTAAATTTATGGCGGCTAGCGATGTTGCACTTATTTGCCTTTCAAAGTCTGAAGTATTCGCAATGACAATACCGGCAAAGACCCAGTCTTGTATGGCATGTGGTATGCCGATTCTTGTTTCCGCAGATGGCGAAGTTGGAGAAATCATCAAAGATGCAGGTTGTGGTCTTGTAAGTGCGTCTGGTGATGCAGAGGGGCTTGCAGAAAATATTATCAAGATGGGCAATATGTCCAAAGCAGAATTGGATAATTTGGGAAAGAGGTCTGGTGATTATTTTGACAGCCACTTTTCAAAGAAGATGCTGATGGACAGAATGGATGAGATTTTAGGCTGATTAGTAGGAGAGACGATAAAATGTCAGTTTTTGAAAATAAGACATTATTAATTACAGGAGGTACTGGTTCATTTGGGCATACTGTCCTTAACCATTTCCTTTCTTCTGACATAAAGGAGATAAGGATATTCTCACGAGATGAGAAGAAGCAAGATGATATGAGGCATGAGCTTCAGGCAAACTATCCTGACTACTTTGAAAAGGTGAAATTCTACATCGGGGATGTCCGTGATCGTGATTCCGTAATGGGCGCGATGCCTGGAGTTGATTATATTTTTCATGCTGCGGCATTGAAGGAGGTTCCTTCCTGCGAGTTCTTTCCGATGCAGGCTTATAAGACCAATGTAGTGGGAACTGATAACGTAGTGCAGGCGGCAATCCATTATGGAGTAAAATCAGTGGTTCTCCTATCCACAGATAAGGCAGCATATCCAATCAATGCTATGGGTATCTCCAAAGCGATGGCAGAGAGGATAATTTATTCAAACGCCAGAGTGGCATCCGAGCATGGCACAACACTTTGTTGTACAAGATACGGAAATGTAATGTGCAGTCGTGGATCAGTCATCCCTCTCTTCAGAGAGCAGATCAGGAACGGTCATCCAATCACAATAACAGATCCTAATATGACGAGATTTATGATGAATCTTGATGAGGCAGTTGCTCTTGTTATGTTCGCATTCCAGCACGCAAATCCGGGTGATCTTTTTGTGCAGAAGGCTGATGCCAGCACTATAGGAGACCTTGCGAAGGCTGTACAGCAACTCTTCGGAGATACGGGCACGAAAATCATAGGAACACGTCATGGTGAAAAACTCTATGAAACGCTTGTGACAAGAGAAGAGATGTTAAGGGCTGAAGACTTGGGCGATTACTACAGGATTGCCGCTGACAGCCGTGACTTGAATTACGACAAGTTCTTTATTAAAGGAACCGTCAAGACTCAGGCCGATGATGCATATACGAGCCACAATACAAAGCTTCTTGATTTGGACGGAACTGTTAAAAAGCTGCTGACCACATCGTATATCAAAGAAGAACTGGAGAGCAAATGAAATTTTTAGTCCTTGGTTGTAATGGCATGGCGGGCCACATGATTTCAATCTATCTCTCCGAAAATGGTCATGATGTAACTGGATATGCCAGAACTGAATCGAAATTTGTAAAAACGGTAATTGGAGACGCAAGGGATACAGAGCTTCTTAAGAATACAATAGAAGATGGTGAGTATGATGCGGTCATCAACTGCATAGGGATACTCAATAAATTTGCAGAAGATGATCATGAAACGGCTACTTTCCTGAATGCTTACCTTCCGCATTTCCTTTCTAAAATAGCAAAGGAGATTGGTGCTTATATCATCCACATGAGTACGGACTGCGTATTCAGTGGAAAGAAAGGACAGTATAAAGAAGATGACCTGCGGGATGGTGAGTCATTCTACGATAGGTCAAAAGCCCTTGGTGAGTTAGATGATGAATATAGTGTGACATTGCGTAATTCAATAGTGGGTCCAGACATAAAGGAATCAGGTATCGGGCTTATGAATTGGTTTATGCAGCATGATGGACCTGTTAAAGGGTTTAAGCATGCCATTTGGACTGGTCAGACCACACTTCAGCTTGCAAAGACTATGGAACAGGCAGCAATACAGAAACCTCATGGTATCTATAACATGGTTCCTGATGAGAGTATCAGCAAGTACGAGCTGTTGAAACTATTTAATGGTATTAGGAAAAATCCTATTGACATCATTCCAGATGAGAATTTTGTCGCTGATAAGTCTCTGGTGAGAACCAGGTTTGAGGGTTTCGATTATAAGATACCAGATTATGAAACAATGGTATCAGAACTTGGTGATTGGATGAAGCAGCATAAGGAATTATATCCATATTACGATTTGTGAAGGAAAAGCGATGGCAAAGAAATTAAAGCTGATGACGATTGTAGGTACAAGACCTGAAATCATCAAAATGTCAGCAATTATAAAAAAGGCAGATAAATATTTTGATCAGATTCTCGTTCACACAGGACAGAACTATGATTATGAATTAAACGAGGTCTTTTTCAAAGATCTTGGAATAAGAAAACCTGACTATTATCTTGGAGTTGTAGGCGATAATCTTGGACAGACAATGGGAAACGTTATCGCTAAGTCCTATGAGCTAATGAGTGAGGTAAAGCCTGATGCTATCATCGTTTTGGGTGATACCAATTCATGCCTTTCAGTCTTATCTGCGAAACGTCTTAAAATTCCAGTATTTCATATGGAAGCGGGGAATCGCTGCAAGGATGAAAACCTTCCTGAGGAAGTAATCAGAAGGATTGTTGATGTTACTAGCGATATCAACATGTGTTATTCAGAGAATGCCAGAAAGTACATTCTTGATACTGGTGTGAAACCGGAATATACATTTGTCGTTGGTTCACCGATGGCAGAGGTTTTGTCGGAATACGATGAGAAAATCGAGGCAAGTAATGTCCTTGATAAATTGGGTCTCGAATCAGGTAAGTATCTCCTTCTTTCTGCACATAGGGAAGAAAATATAGATATAGAAGAAAATTTCTTCGCTTTAATGAATGCTGTCAATGAGATGGCAAAGACATACGATATGCCTATCCTTTATTCATGTCATCCCAGGTCAAAGAAATATATTGAAAAGAGAAGTTTTCAGTTCGACAGCAGGGTGATTCAGCATAAGCCACTCGGATTCTTTGATTACAACAAGCTCCAAAAAAATGCTTTCTGCGTAGTGTCAGATAGTGGAACTATTCCAGAAGAGGCAGCATATTTTCACTTCCCTGCGGTTTCGATAAGGACAAGTACGGAACGTCCGGAGGCAATGGAGAAGGGCGTGTTCACAGTGGGATCAATTACATCGGAACAAGTACTTCAGGCAGTTGATCTTGCGGTTTCTATGCATGCAAATGGTGATGATGCAGCTGATGTACCGGCATATGTGGAAAAGAATGTTTCTGTTAAAGTAGTAAAGCTCATTCAGAGCTATACAGGAATTGTTAATAAGATGATTTGGAGAAAATGAAATGTCAAAAATGTCCTATCCCTTGAACAAGAATTGCTTCGATATAATAAGAGCTATTTGTACTTTTATCATTTTTTTCGGACATTTCCTTACACATTTTCATATAGATAATATTTTGTTGAATGGGATGGCATATTTTGTCAGAGGTGTTCCAATATTCTTCTTTATGAGCGGATTGTTTATTTCTAATTCTTTAGAGAAATATACTACAAAGGAATACATTAAGAAAAGGGTTCTGAGAATTTATCCGGAATTATGGGTTTGCGTTTTGATAAATTTAATCCTTCTTGTAATCTCACTTTGGGGACAATTTTCGATTAAAGATATAGTCATTTATCTGGCGATGCAACTGACATTCTTTCAATTTTACACTGGAGATTGGGAAAGAAGCTATGGCGTGGGGACACCCAATGGGGCATTATGGACAATCACGGTTGATATACAGTTTTATGTATTGGCACTAATATTAAAACACTTTTTCTCTAATCCGGAAAAAAGAAATAGACGTATTGCTATTACCTTTATGGGGGGGGTACTCTTTGATTTAATTGCAGAAAAATTCTCTAAAGTATATCCGGATATTTTCTATAAACTTTTGGAATGCAATGTCTTTACTTTCGTGTGGATATTTGTTTTAGGTATTGCCTTTTACTACGCTAGCCCTCAAGTAATAAGTTTTTTTGTTAGTTGGAAATGGGTATTTTTAGCCATCTATGTGGCGTGGCAATATTTTGTACCGACTACACTGGTAAGTTTATTTGATGGTATTCGGTACAATGTGATAACTACGATATTACTTCTTTTCTTCGTCGTAGGATTTGGATTTTCATTTAAATATCGAGTAAAAGAAGATCTTTCTTATAGTTTTTATTTGTATCATATGGTTGTTATTAATGCTGTAATCGAGTTTTTCGGTTCGGAATTTTCGACCATGCAAGATGCTTTTTGGTTTTTCATTGTTTTTGCAATCATAGGAATATTTGCATATTTTTCAAGGAAATTTGTGGCAGATAAAGTGAGTACATTTGAAAGACTGATTGAAAGTGGTAGACATTAAATGCGAACATAATTTTTGATTATTAGTGAACTGAAATACTAATAGTCTGGAATCCTAATAGTGAGGTGGTTAGGCATGAAAGGTGGTCAAGGCTCTGTGACGATCATCCAGGGACCGGATGGAACTCCATGTGCTTGTAAGCACATGCTTGATACGTCTGATCCTGAAGATGTGCAGCGTTTCAAGAGAGAAATAAAAATAATTCAGAAAATTTCACATCCCAATGTTATCAAGGTTCTTGAATCAGGAGAAGATGATAAGGGACCATATTATAATATGCCTTTATACAAATCAAATTTGGTTCCTTACTTAAATGAGGTGCTTTTCAAGAATCCGGAGCAGCAATGTCAGATTATGTTGGAAATTTTAGATGGAGTAGAGGCTTTGCACAAAGCTGGAATTATTCATCGAGATTTGAAACCGGAAAACATTCTTTTGAATAATCCTTATGATCTCGTAATATGTGATTTAGGCTTTGGCAAGGATGAGAATGCATCGTCATCATACACATCTACTGGTATGGGATTCGGAACACCCGGCTATACGGCACCGGAGCAATGGCTGGATGCAAAACGTGTAGATGATAGGACCGATATCTATGCTTTGGGAGTGATTCTCAATGAAATTACGGGGCAAACCAAAGGATATTGTATACCTAAAGCGCTACAGTTGGTTATTACTAAGGCAACATCTCAGATAAAAGATGATCGGTATTCTGGCGTTTCAGAAATGAAGGATGCATTAAAGGAAGCATACAGATTGTGGCTGCGAGATCTTAGTGCAATATCAGTTAACAAAATGATAGATGATATTGCCCATGGCACGGTAGCTGATCTGGAACTGCTGGATGACTGCAATTACATTATTACTAACAAGAATTACGTTCAAAATACAGCATTGAATCTTGGTACGGCTATGAGTGAACGGCAATACCAGACTTTTGAAGATAAACTTCCGGAAGTATGTTTCAGTATGCATGAGCTTATGTGGCATGATTGGTATATTAGCTGGAATAATAATTACAATCTGGTTGATGAAATGGCTTCAATAACAAGAAACTTTTTCGAAATTTCTAAATCTCCCGCAATTAAAGGATTCATCGTGGCAGAGCTTTGCGAGATGGCATACAAAGCAAACAGATATCAGGCTATGTCCGTTGCAGCGGATATGATTGCAGATATGGAATCAGACTTAGCAACAAGGGAACAATTTCTATTGTACTGCAAATCAAAATACAATGTGAAAAGTAATTACAGAAAAATAGGAAGAAGCGCACCCGACTGGTTATGATATTTTTTTGATTCGGAGATTTTTACTAATGAAAAATGGTAATCAATTTGCACATTATCTGGTTAAGAGAATGCTATACGGTGTCCTCCATATTTTTTGGCTATGTCCAGTAAAGAAAAATAGAATCACGTTACTCAACGAACTTTCTTTTTCCTATGGTGATAATTTGAAATATCTTCAATTATATATTGAGAAGAATTATCCAGGAAAATATGAAATTATCTTTCCTTTAAAAGATTTAGGCAAAGAGCATCCTGATAATGTCATTGCTGTTAAGCCGAGGTCTTTCAAATATTTTTTCTATTTACTAACTAGTGGTTCAATTGTAACCAATGCCGGAGGTGTTTCATATCTGCCCTTACGACATAAAAAACAAGTTGTTGTAAATACGTGGCATGGAGGAGGCCCTTATAAAAAAACAGGAACGCTAGTTTATAAAGATAAATGGTATAGAAAAGAATCTGAGATGCAGGTGAAAAATGTGGACTATCTGCTTTCATCGTGTAGATACTTTACGGATTATGAGGCACCCGGTCAGTTATATCCCAAGAATAAGTGCATAAATTCTGGAATGCCTAGAAATGATATGTTTTTTCATGATGCCGACTTATTAGAGCTTAAAAAGAAGGTTTATCAATATTATGGCATTCCTTTGAATCAAAAGCTGTTGCTTTATGCCCCTACATTTAGAGGCAATGTAGATGATCATGAAAGCTCCGAAAAGTATGGGCTTATGGGGATAGATAATCAAGGTGTAGTAAAAGCGCTGGAGAAAAGATTTAGTGGAAAATGGGTGTTTGCAGCAAGACTTCATCCTAAGCTACTATCGATTGAATTCAGTGATAAATCGATAGTTAATATGACATCCTATCCAGATATGCAGGAACTCCTTGCAGCTGCGGATGCAGTGATTACTGATTATTCTTCTCTGATGTGGGATTATTCATTTACATTCAGACCCTGTCTACTTTATGCAAATGATATAGAAGAATATGAAAGAACAAGAGGCTTTTATATGCCGGTTTCCAAGTGGCCATTCCCGCTTGCTCATAATAATAAAGAATTGATTGATAATATTCTTAATTTTGATCAGGAGAAATATGTAGCCGATGTCAAGAGGCACCACATAGAGTCTGGGAGCTATGAAACCGGGGAAGCTTGTAAGAAGACAATGGAACTTCTTAAAGGATAGAGAGGATAAAAATTATGAGAAGATCAGAATTTTACATACTGAGAGCGGCATTTAAAAATGAAAATGTTGCTTCGGCTGATTTGGCTAAACAGGCATTTTGCTCAATAGAAGAAATTGATCAGACAAGAGAGCAAGTTATAAATGATCATTTGATTACTGAGGATGGCAGGTTGACATCTAAGGGCTTAGAAGAACTTGAGCCATATAAAGTGGATAATGCAATTATTATGGCTGCAGGGCTTTCTAGCAGATGCTTGCCGTTATCCAAAATTATGCCGAAAGGACTATTTAGGGTTAAAGGTGAAATATTAATAGAGAGAGAAATTGAGCAGTTAAAAGCAGCGGGCATTAATAATATTGTCCTTGTTACTGGTTATATGAAAGAACAGTTTGAATATTTAAGAGAGAAATATGGACTGACTCTCGTAGAAAACAAGGAATATAAAGAGAGAAATAATACTTCCTCACTTATGGCTGCTAAGAACTACCTTGGTAATTCCTACATTTGCTGTGCGGATAATTATTTTACGGAAAATATCTTTGAACCATATATATATGATTCTTATTACACTGTAAAGCATACAGATGGCTATCTTGACGAGTTCTGTATTGTTGAAGAAGATGCTGGTTATATAAAGAAAATTCAAAGAGGAGGCCAGAACTGTTACTATACAATGGGCGCAACATATTACAGTCGACAGTTTTCTAAAAAATTCATTGATCTTCTTACAAAAGAGTATGATCTTGATGAAACTAAAGGAATGCTGATTGATACATTCCATATGAACCATTTGAATGAATTGCCGGCAACATATGTACCGTATCCCGATGATGTCATTCTTGAATTTGATACATTAAAGGAATTTTCAGATTTCGACCCGGATTTTATCAATTTCTATAACAAAGTTATGGAGGATCACCTATTTGATCGTTATAAAAACATCAATCGTTATGCCGGTGTTCCGACAGACTGGGTTTCAGGAAGGTTACATTATAACGAAAATCTCTGGGGCCCATCACCAAAATGCTTAGATGAGCTTTATAAAACTACACCCGAAGATTTGTATCTTTATGATTCCACAGAAGAAGATGATCTACTTATTGCACTGGAAAAAAAGTTAGGAATCAGTAGGAAAAATCTATTTTTGCATAATGGATCTGCCGAATCAATAAAAACTCTATTTAGTGTAATGCTGAATAAAGATGATAATGTTTTACTTCCAACACCTGGTTGGAGCTATTATGGTGGTGTCGTTGACTATAAATTTGGCAATAAAATTCATTACGATATCATCGAAGATGGTGACAAATGTGCTCATAATATTGATGACATCATCAATAAAGCAGAACAATATAATCCTAAAATCATTGTTATAACAAATCCAGCAATGCCTACTGGCAATGCTATGAGTGCTGAAAACATTGAGAAACTCATAAAAATGTTTCCGGGTTCTATGTTTCTTCTTGACGAGGCATATCATGGATTCGCACCATATACACTGGATGTTAAGAGAATCATTAATACATATGATAATGTTGTATTCTCAAGAACATTTTCAAAGTATTATGGCTTGGCAAACTTAAGAATAGGGTATGGAATCTGTAGTCAAGCGGCTATGCATGCGCTTTGGCTAGATTTGCCGCTTCACAGGCTGCCACATATTTCTAAGAGAATGGCAATCGCAGCGCTAAACGATACAGCTTATTATCAAGAAGTTACCGATGAGATGATTTCTGTGAGAGAGTGGTTTTGGAGAGAGTTATCTAAAATCCCTAACGTTCATCCGTTTAAATCAGATGCGAATTTTATGTATATTGGGCTGAGCGGATATGATGTAGGTGCAGTAAAACAATATATGCAGGAGAGCGGCTATTTGATTAGAATTTTCGATAGCCATGAAGCACAGCACCTGAGGATTACAATTGCTCCTAAGGAAATCATGGAGGACTGCTTGAATAAACTAAAGGCTGCATTAGAGCATCATAAAGTATAAAAGGTAATATGAATGACAAAGTATCATTTTCCATCGTAATCCCGGTTTACAATACGAGCCTTGATAGGGTCAAACGATGCGTTGATAGCATAAATAAACAAACTTATAAGAACTATGATGTTTTTATCGTTGACGATGGAAGCGAGGAACAGTATTCGAAGCAGCTGAAAGATTTTGTGTTGTCTTGCGTTGATACATTTCACTATTATAGGCAGGCAAACTTAGGAGCTGGAGAAGCAAGAAATACCGGGATACGGCTGGCAGATAAAGAGTATCTTATGTTCGTTGACGCTGATGACATTATTTCTCCATATGCTTTGCGGGAAGCGGCAGTAGGCATACAAGATTATGGTGCTGATCTAGTGCTTGGCTTAGTTCATCAAATCGCTGAGAAGGATTTGGACTGGAATATATTTTCTGAATCAAAAGAGAAAGCAAGTTTAGTCGAGACTGAGAAGCAGAAGGAAGATTTGATCTGTGCATTAGTTGGCGCGTATCAACCACAATATTACTTTTCAGATGGTTACTTAAGTGATGGACCAATCGCCCGAGTGATACGGACAGAGATAGCAAAGAGCTGTTTTTTTGATGCGGAAGATATCTGGAATGAAGATACGATCTGGAATGTCAGACTCTTGCGTCAGTGTAAAAAGATAGCTGTATGCGGAAATGTTTGGTACGAATATCTGGTGAATTTATCCTCGCTGACAAGAACGTATCGACCGAATATACCATCTGAATTCAGGGAGGCAGTTTCGAAGGATATTAAAATTATTGATGAACTGTGGCCGGAATGCAAAAACAGGCTATACGTCACAATGGTCTGGAACATGAGTTACGTATCAAGAATGTATTTATACCACCCAGCTAGCGGGTTTTCAAAGAAGGATAGTTTCCGGGAATTTAAAAAATTCCTTCACTATCCTGATTATCGATACGTCTTAAAACATGTTGATTTTTCCAATGATCATAGATTTGTTCATCGGTGTGAGAAGGAAATTCTTAGATTTTTCTCATTGCATGAACCGCATTATATTGCATATATGATTTGGAAAGCATTTAGCAGGCAGCATCAGAATGGGTAATGAAATAAAGTGATTTCTTTAGTATTTTACATACTTATATTTTTAATAGGTGTCCTACCGCTTGCAAAGATTTCATCTTTGATGCAACAAGATAGATTTATTATCAGAGGACGCTATGGAAAAGAGTTGCAGGAAGGAACTGCAGGCTTTGTAGTAGTCGGGTTAATTGCACTCTTACCTGTTATCCTACTTTATGGATTTAGAATCAATATCGGTACGGACTATTGGGCATATGAAACGGTTTATGATTTCATTAAAGAAACGCCTTTTAGCCAGTATCTTGGATACCATTTTATCGGCGATGATGATTACTATTGTGAGATTGGATTTGCTTTATTGAATAAAATAATGCCTTCGTATAGGACACTGTTGTTCGTAGAGGGAATTTTAGGACTTCTCATAGTGCTTTGGGCTGTGTATGACTTTCGAAATGAAGTCAATGCTGGATTTGCAATTTATATATTCCTTTGTACGCAGTTCATTTATTTCATGAATGGGGTACGTTTTCTGATAGCCGCTTGTTTTATGCTACTGGCAGTAAAGTTTTTGGTTCAAAACAAGAGTAAGGAATTTTTCTTATGTATTTTGGCTGCCGCGTTATTCCATAAGACAGCGCTATTTTGCATCATTTTCTATTTTATCAAAGAGTTTGGAAGAGAGGAAGCTAATAAGTTTCGAAATTTTTTACTAGTTGTAGGCATTGCGCTCTTTCCGCTTTTGCTATCTTATGTCATGAGAATGGCCGGTTATGTTCCGGCATTTTCAAGATATTTTTCTAAGACAAATTATGCGGCGGAATTTGGAAATGTAGGATTCGTAGGATTCGGGTGGCTTATGCATATCATCCCGGTTTGCATACCCCTTTTCCTTTTGGGGCATTATACATTGCTGCACGATGAAAAGGCAAAGATCCTGTTCAGGGTATATTTGCTTGAAATCCCTTTTAGAATGGTAGGACTTCTTAATACCTGGTACACAAGATTTTCAAGATTTCCGCAGATGATTGAGGTGATTTTAATACCGTATACGATCTCGCTGATGCAAAATAGAAGGAATAAAAAGATTTTGATAATTTACTATGTAATATGGTATGCGTTTTATTTTTGTTACTATGCGGTGGTCAATGATGGGGGAGATAGCCTGCCGTATCAATCTATTTTGGAATCAATCTAGAAATCGGAGATTTTATGAAAATTGGAATTGTTACGTTTTGGTGGGGAGAAGACAATTATGGACAGCAACTTCAGCTATATGCCTTGCAGCACTTCTTGAATTTACATGGACATGAAGCGTTTTTAATATGCTACGATCAACGATCAGATTATAATGTAACGATTAGGACATATCTAAATAAAATTACTAAACCAAAGCAAATATATAAGTATCTAGAGTATAAACTAAAAAAATCAAAGAGCTCAAAAATTAATTCAAATCATCCTAGATATTTTGAAGATTTTCAGAAAGAATATATTTCAAAGACTGGTATTTACAGTAGTTTTGATGAACTTAAAGCAACGCCCCCAGATGCTGATGCATACATAGTAGGCTCTGATCAGGTTTGGAATCCCGATTGCTTGTCGGGGAATATATATGACAATAACGGCCCGATTAAAGCATTTTTTTTGGATTTTGTTCCTCAAAATAGACCTAGATTATCCTATGCAGCAAGTTGGGGTGGCACTGTTTTGTCAAAAGAGTTAGAACGTTTCATTACCCCTTTACTGAAGAAATTTACTTATGTCTCAGTAAGAGAACAATCAGGTATCGATCTATGCTTACAATGCGGTGTCTTTGATGCGGAATGGGTATGTGATCCTACTTTACTATTTAAGGCAGATGATTATAGAAAGCTTTATGAGCCTTATATGAATAGTCATAATGATCATTTGAGCGTCTCCAAACATATTAATGAAGATTATATTTTACTCTATTATTTAGATAATGGAGGTAAATTTGACATAGATCAGGTATATAAGTTTGCAAAGAGTCATCATTTGACCGTAAAATACATTGCTGCCAATGGACAGGCCGATAAATACGAGAAGATTTATCCTAATTTAATGCAGTGGCTGGAATTAGTGGATCATGCAAAATATATCATCACAAATTCATTTCACTGCTGTGTATTCTCGGTAATCTTCAAGAAGCAATTTATCTCAATTCCTATTTCCGGCAGAGACAGTGGCATGAATGATAGGCTGAAATCTTTATTTAAACTATGCGAGATGAAACCAAGGATCCTGGATATTAATCAGCATTCTTATGATTTTTCTATACTTAATGAACATTATGATGTAACAGTTCATAGAGATGGTGGGAAGAGATTATTAGAGGTATTAGATAAGTTAAAGAACTAACTGCATACAGTTTGCAGTTTACTATATGTTTGCATAACAGGTGAAATTTTTCTTGAATACAATACATTTTGCGACGCTTTTAATGCCAAGAGTGAGGTAACGTGGAAAAAGAAACAAAGAAGCAGATGTCAGCTGGCATTGTGTTGTCATATATGGTTATTATCGTGCAGGTAATTGCAGGCCTGCTTTATATACCTATAGTCTTAAGCTCGTTAGGTCAGAGTCAATATGGTATTTATTCTCTTTGTACATCATTTATGGGGTACCTCACCATAATGAATGGCGGGGTAAATGCTGCTTATATCAGGTTTTATGTTCAAACCAAGGTGAAGGACGAAAGCAAGATCCCAGCGCTTAATGGGATGTTCTTAAAGATATTTGTTGTATTATCTTTTACGGCATTTGTTGGCGGACAGGTTGTGGGTATTTTTAGCCCTCAGATATTTGGTAATAAAATTAATATTTCAGAGTATGCCCTTGTAAAGCAATGTTTTAGGATTTTAGCAATCAATTCTGCCGCGCAGGTTTTGAACTGCGTTTTTAGTTCTATCATTACAGCAAACGAAAAGTTTATTTTTGCGAAAGCAGTTAATCTATTGACGGCTATAGCAAGTCCTGTAATTACAACTCCTTTTCTGTTAAAGGGGTACAACTGTGTGATTATCGTTACTGTTCAGTTAGTAATGTCAATTATCACACTAATTTTGAATACTGGATTTTGTCTAAAAGTCTTTCATACCAAGTTTGATCTTAGAGAAAATGACAAAAATTTGTTGAAAGATATTGCTCAATTTTCCGGATTTATAGTGCTTCAAAGCTTTATGGATCAGTTGAACTGGCAAATAGATAAGTTTATTCTTGCCAGAACGCATGGTACTGAGGAAATTTCTCTTTATTCTGTGGGTGCCACATTTAACACTTACTATATGAATTTTTCTTCAGCCCTGCCTGGAGTATTTATCGCTCAAATTAATAAACTTCAGGCGAAACACGAAAATGATCAATTGAATAAATTGTTTGTGCAGACTAGTAGGGTTTTCGGATATCTTGTGCTTCTTTTCATGGCTGCATTTTCAATCTTTGGACATAAGTTTGTCATTCGCTGGGCTGGCTCGGAATACAGTATTTCATATACCGTTGGAATGCTTTTGATGCTTCCCGTTACACTAGCACTCTGCATGGGACTTGGGCAGGATATAGCAAGGGCGAAGAACAAGCATCAGTTTCAGATAATTATCAATTTTCTGGTATGCATTGTAAATGTGTTTGTGAGTGTCCCCCTTGCTTTGAAGTGGGGAGCAGTTGGCAGCGCATTAGGAACATTTGTGTCGGAGATTTTTATCTGTATGATAATTCAACCTATATATTATCATAGGGTTCTTAAACTTGATATGAAAGCAGTATTCAAAGGACTTATCGGGATAGTGCCGGGACTGTTGCCGTGTGTGTTATATGGTTTTGTAATCACTTATTTTAATGTTTTGAAGCCTGATTATATAAATATTTTTGTATATGGATTGTTCTTCATAGTAATCTACGCTGTTTCCATGTGGGTTTTGTCTATGAATTCACAGGAAAAGGATATGGTACGAAAAGCATTGCACACAATCAGTAGAAGAGGTTGAAATATAAGAGGAAAAAGCGTTTATGTTTGGGAAAAGTACAGAGACATATCGAAATTGGGAAAAAGAGTGGAGTAAGTATAATAATGTTCCCAATGACCTTGATCTAATAAATTTGGGTAGTACCATGGCTGCATTTGATTTTGATTATTCACTGTGGACCGCCAATGGCAAAGAAGGATTCAACTTTGCATCTTCTCCACAGACACTGTATTATGACAAACAGGTACTTGAACAATATGGTGGACATTTGAAAAAGAACGGGATTGTGCTTATTTGCTTGGCAGAATACAGTTTACTCGTAGAGAAGTACAACGCAGATGATCATAATTATAAATATTATGGATATCTTGAACCTGAAAGAATACTGAATTATTCAAAAAAGAAGGCAAAACTCGTTAAGAATAATCCCGCTCGACTAGATTCAAAAATCGCAATGGAAGAGTTGAAAAAGAATGTAAAATCAATTCTTGGAATGGATAATCACAGTCGTGCTGTAGATATTTATCTTGATGCTCGACAGGTTATGACTGGTTGGAAGAATGAAT
This sequence comes from Candidatus Weimeria sp. HCP3S3_B5, assembly GCF_052064335.1. Taxonomy (NCBI): domain Bacteria; kingdom Bacillati; phylum Bacillota; class Clostridia; order Lachnospirales; family Lachnospiraceae; genus Candidatus Weimeria; species Candidatus Weimeria sp. HCP3S3_B5. The sequence goes on from NZ_JBQHVU010000015.1 coordinate 60,071, forward strand.
TTGGCTGGAATAACGAATATACATTAACTGAAGAGCAACAGACAACTATTAGACAAACCTGGGGCATCCTTCAAAACATTATTTCATATTGTAAAGAAAATGAATACCGTCCAGTCATTGTGGTTCCTCCTTTTGCCACATATCTCAGGTCACTTATGCCAGAAAATATTCTACAGCAATGCCTGTGGAAGTATATTGATAAGCTGAAGAGTAACGGAATAAAGGTCATAGATTTCTGGGATGATGAGTATCTTCAACAGCATAAGTTTTACGAGACTTCTCTCGTTCTGAATGAAGACGGAAAGAAGATTTTTAACAACCGTGTTCAACAAGCGCTTTATGGTACACCACTTGATGAATCCGCAAAGTATGAAAATGTTGTTTATGACACGATGGCAAGTAATGATAAGGCTGTTAGCAGTGTTAAAAATTTTTCTCGGATGGGAAAAACATCAAAAACGTACATGCTTCGAAATGGTTTAGAGATTCCCTGGATATCTTACGGTACTGGCGTAATCTGGAAATACACGAGGAATCCAAGGCTTTTTCTAAAGGCTAATGCTCAGGAAGTTGCGCTGAGTGTTTATCATAAAAATCTGAACCGGGAGCTTGATGGAAATTTACATATTAAGAAGGTCTTGCAAAATGCCTATGATTCAGGCTTTCGTATGTTTGATACAGGGCGCATTTATGCAAAGTCTGAGAAATCGCTAGGGAATACAGTAAGCAGTAAGGATGACGTTTTTATAACATCTAAATGCTCGGCAATGGATGTTGAACGGCAGGGAAGTCCAAACAGCGTGAAGGGTAATCTCCTAGTAACACTAAAGAATCTTAAGAGAGACAAACTGGATCTTTATCTTCTACATTGGCCAGAGGGGGAGCATTGGCTTGATTATTATGAGCAGATTGTCAAGGCATATAAGGCAGGCTGGGTGAGGGCTTTTGGTGCTTGTAACCTTAAGATGGAGCATATTAAGGCAATTCAGGATGCAGGATTGGAGCTTCCTATGGTCATCCAGGAGGAATGTCATCCGTTCTATTCCAGAGCAGATGTGCGTGTATTTTGCAAAGAAAACGGGATTCAGTTCGAAGCACACACACCTACTATGCATATGCATCCTTTAGTAAAGGATAATGACCTATTGAATGCTCTTGCAAAGAAATACAAAAAATCAGTAGCGCAAGTCATTCTTCGTTGGCATTACCAGAATGATGTAATACCAGTATGCAGTACTTTCAGTAGAGAGCATATGGAAGAAAATTTGGATATATTTGATTTTGAGCTAACAGACGAAGAAATGGATGAAATCGATGGACTAAATATTGACTATATATGCTTGAATACGACAGGTATCGATGATCCAAATTATATATATAACGACTGATGGAGTAAGACACTTGCCGGTAAGGAGAAGAAATTTTTGTTATGGGAAAAGTTGAACTAATAAGAAAACTTGATATATTCATGTTTATCAAGTACAACTTCATGTTAAAAAATGTAATTAGAGATCCTGGATGCTATTTAATAACATATAGGGGGGCAAAAATTGATTTAAGTGATAAAGCAAAAATTATCCTTCATGCAAATTATCATTGTTGCAGTTCAAAATTTTTGCATTCAAAGGCTGAAGCCTATTTGCAATTATTAGATGGAGGGATACTTGAGGTAAATGGTCCAGTGGCTCAAAATTATGGGTCGCATGTAGAAGTCAATTATAATGCAAAAATTTCTATAGGAAAGGCTGTAATCAAGCCTAATGCAGTCATTGTATCTAATCAAGAAATTGAAATTGGTAATGATGTTCTAATTTCACGTTATGTAATAATCTATGACTCAGATTTTCATAAAATTAAAGGACCAAATGGAGAGTTGAAAGTTCATTCAAAGAAGACGATCATTGGTAATCATGTTTGGATTGGAATTAAGAGTAGCGTGCTGAAAGGTGCAATAGTTGGAGACGGTGCTGTTGTTGCGGTAGGTAGTACCGTAACAGGAAAGGTGAAAGCAGGAATGACTGCCATGGGATATCCAGCAAGAAGCTTTTCAACAGTCGAGTGGGAAGATTGATATATGGGAAAGATGATAGATAGTATTGACCATATGCTTTGTACCGGATGCAAGATGTGTGCAGATGTATGCCCTGTCGATGCGATTTCTTATGCAAATGATCATGAAGGATTTTGGTATCCTTCAGTCGATTATAAGAAATGCATTGGTTGCAGAAAGTGTTTACGTACCTGTCCCTCATTGAATGATCGAATTAATCCTGCTAGTCACAAGCCAATGGTGTACGCAGCATATAATATTGATGATAAAAAACGCATTTCTTCTACCTCTGGTGGTCTATATTATGCATTAGCAGAGAAGATGCTAGAAGATGGTGGTGTAATTACGGGTAGTGTTTATACCGATAATTATAGGAATGCTGTGCAGATAGTCGGCACAACACAAGACGATCTTGAGAGGCTGAATGGTTCAAAATATTTTCAAAGCGATACAGCAGGAATATATAAAAAGACAAAGAAACTTCTTGATAATGGAAGAAAGGTATTATTTTGTGGAGCGCCTTGTCATGTTGCTGGCTTGAATGCATATCTTGGCATAAGCAATGACAATGGTGCTTCGGTCTATCCGAATTTGGTAACTGTTGACTTCGTATGCCGTGGTATAAACAGTCCAAAGGTATTCCGCAAATATGTGGAAGACTGTGAAAAGCGATATGGTGCTCCGGTAACAAGAGTCCATTTGAAGAATAAGAATAAAGGGTGGATGCGTCTTGGAACTTATATAGAGTTTGCAAATGGAAAGACTTATTATCGAGATTACATTGACGACCCATGGGTAAATGGTTTTGTTGTCGGGAATTTATTCATGAGACCGGCATGCAGCAAGTGTCTTTATAAGGAAGAAAAACGTGTAGCTGATATCTCTCTTGGAGATTTTTGGGGACTCTTAGCATCTGAAAAGAATCTTTACAAAGGCATTTCACTAGTACTTATTAATACAGATAAGGGAGAACAGTATTTTAATTCAGTAAAAGAAAAACTTATGGTTTCAAAGCAAACGTATGAAACAGCGGTAAGGGGAAATGGCTGCCTTCTTACATCAGCTCCTATGGGTGACAAGAGAGAAGAATTCTTTAAAAGACTTGATAGCGAGCCGTATGAAGATTTAGTATGGGACCTAATCGGCAGGACGAAGATTCAGACAATGAAGATGCGTGTGATAGCCGGTGTGCGTAGAATACTTCATAAGATAAAAAATAGGATGATGGTCGCATTTAAATTGATCCCTACTGGAATGTAATAGAGTTTTTAAGAGAAAGGATAGAAATATGGAATCAAACGAAGTGCTGGAGAAAATCCAGCCGATTTTTCAAGATATTTTTGATGATGAAGACCTTGTGGTTACCAGAGAAACCTGTGCCGCTGATGTGGAAGACTGGGATTCTTTCGCACAGATGCAGATTGTCATGGCACTTGAAGATATGTTCAAAATCAAATTTCGCACAAGCGAGATAGAGACTTGGAAGAACGTAGGCAACGTGGTGGATGCAATCATCAGCCACCTCAATCGGTAATGTTTGATTGGTAAAGTATTATGCTTGAAGAACTACAGTATCCATTTGATTCAAAGGAAATAATGATGAAGCGGAAATCGCTTTTGAAGAAACTGAAGGCGGATGAAAATATCAATGAAGGCAGGATTCATAAGAAGATAGCAGTTCTTGGCGGTTCCACTACAAAAGATATTATCGATATTCTAAATCTGTTTTTGCTGGATCAAGGTATCGAAGCTGAATTCTATGAGTCAGAATACAACAAGTACTGGGAAGATGTCATGTTTTCCAATGAAGAACTGGTATCCTTTAAGCCGGATATTATCTTCATTCATACCAGCACAAGAAATATCGCTTCCTGGCCGCATATTGGATACAGCGAACAGCAGATAGAAGATCTTTTGAATACCACCTTCGACCACTGGTCAGCACTCTGGGAGAAGATAAGTAACGATTTTGGATGTACAATCATTCAGAACAATTTTGAACAGCCGTGGTTCCGATTGATGGGAAATAAGGATGTATCAGATATCCATGGGCGCGTAAACTTTGCAGACCGGCTTAACCAGAAGTTTTATGAGTATGCACAGAAGTATGATAATTTCTTCATCAACGACATCAATTACATGGCTTCGTGTTATGGCTTGCAGAACTGGTCAGATCCTTTCTTTTGGTCTATGTACAAGTACATAATGCCGTTAGATGCGGTTCCTGAGTTTGCGTTTAACCTGAGTAATATTATTAAGTCACTATACGGAAAGAATAAAAAGGCATATGCCCTTGATCTTGATAATACACTCTGGGGAGGCATTATCGGGGATGATGGACCTGAGAATATTGCCATTGGGCAGGAAACTGCTACTGCAGAGCTATACACTGAGTTTCAGGAGTACTTAAAGGCTCAGTCAGAATTTGGTATCATGCTTAATATTGACTCCAAGAATGATGAAGCAAATGCGCTTGCAGGTCTTGCACGTCCAGACAGCACTTTGAAGAAGGATGACTTCATTTCTATAAAGGCAAACTGGAATCCTAAGAGTGAGAACCTTTCTCGGATGGCAAAGGAAATCAATATCGGAGAAGATGCATTTGTCTTCGTGGATGACAATTCTGCAGAACGTCATATTATCAGGACACAAAATCCTACGGCAGCTGTTCCGGAGATGACAGATGGAGAAAGCGGACCTGAAAAATACATCCATATTCTTGATCGGTCAGGATTTTTTGAAGTAACAAATCTCAGTTCTGACGATCTAAAGCGTAATGACATGTATAGGGAGAACGCTGAAAGGGCTCAGCTCCAAGCATGTTTTACGGATTATGGGGAATATCTTGATTCGCTTGAAATGGCAGCTGAGATCAAGCCATATAGCGATATTTATATGGCCCGTATTGCACAGCTAAGCAATAAGTCGAATCAGTTCAATCTGACTACGCACAGGTATACGCAGGCCGAGATTGAAAGTGTTGCTTCAAATCCGGATTACCTTACCCTCTATGGAAAGCTGACTGACAGATTCGGAGACAATGGTGTAGTAAGTGTCCTGTTGGGGCATAAGGGCAAGCCAGACGAGGAGCAGATGAAATTAGCGAATGAAGCTGGCTGTGCTGAAGAAGTCAGTCGAATTTCATCTTTAAATATGGATCTCTGGCTTATGAGCTGCCGTGTCCTGAAACGAGGAATGGAATATGCCATGATGCAGGAGCTTATCAATCGAGCTTCTAATATGGATATTAAGGAAATATATGGATACTATTATCCAACAAAGAAGAACCATATGGTAGAGAATCACTATGAAGATATGGGATTTGAGAAGCTTTATGTTTCAGATGATGGGAGAAAATTGTATAAATATGTAATTGGGAAAGATATATGTGAACATGAGATACATATGAAGATTGAGAAATAGGCATTGACAGGAGTAAAATTCATGACGACAATCTCTAAGAGCAGAGCAGAGCAGAGCAGAGCAGAGCAGAGCAGAGCAGAGCAGAGCAGAGCAGAGCAGAGCAGAGCAGAGCAAAGCGATTCAAGCCTGTAGAGGTTTGGCAATTATAGCGGTGGTTTGCATTCATAATTATCCGGTAGGATATTTATGGGTTTGTATAAGACCAATATTTAATTTCGCTGTAGGAGCGTTTTTATTCCTTTCAGGACTTCTAACTGTAAAACAGGAACACTGGAAGCATTTTTTTCTTAGGAGAATACAAAGAGTCCTCATTCCATATATTATTTGGTCGTGCATCTATACCTTAGCATACAGGCACTTTTCTGATTTTGTTTATAATTTGCTGACATTTCAGTGCTGCGATATTTATTATTATCTTGCTGTATACATTCAATGTATTCTGCTGACACCATTGCTCATAAGCTTGCTAAATTCTCGATGGAGAATAATCGGGTATTTTATAACGCCTGTTTTCATTCTGATAATGTACTATGCTATATGGAATGGGAATCCATTTCAGTATCCCTGGAATGCGATCTTTTTTCCGGCATGGGGAACATACTATTATTACGGACTTGATTTGCGAAACCGACATGAGCAGGGAAAGGGAATAATGTTCCGCCGTAGGGAATTACTCCTTTTTATTGTTTCCTTTATTGCACAGATTTTTGAAGGAATTATCTGGTACAAGTATTATGATTATACCATGGCAACCGGTCAGATAAAACTAACTTCATTAGTGACTTCTTTGCTAATTTGTTTATTTTTTGCAACAAGAATATATTCTTCAAAGGTTGCTCGGAATGGTTTAACAAAACTCTTGGTTAAGATCGGGGATTATTCATTTGGAATTTATCTTTCGCATATACTTTTAATGGCCGTATTATATAAGACCCTTTACGTTATTATGCCTAAGATATTTCCCGTAGATGTGATAATTGTAATAGTATTATCTATGGCTTGGATGTCAATAGCGGAAAATATTTTAAAGAAAATTCCGAGGGGTTCAAAACTGATAAAGTTTTTAGGAATAAGGTGATGTTTAATGAATAAATATACTTATGATGAAATCAACCTTGGACAGGAAGAATCTTTCAGTGTTACTGTAACTGAAAGTATGATGGAGAAGTTCCGAGACATTACAGGTGATATTAATCCGCTTCATAATGATGAGCTTTTTGCAAAGAAGGGGGGGGTATCAAGGTAGAGTAGTATATGGCATGCTCGTCTCCTCTTTTTATTCAACGCTTGCAGGTGTCTATCTTCCAGGAGAAAATTCGTTAATTCATTCAATTGAAATAGGAATGACAAAGCCCACATATATTGGTGATACTTTAACAATCAAAGGGCAAGTCGTTAGCAAGATTGATGCTTATCGCTTGATTGAACTGAAAATTTCTATTACGAATCAGGATGGTAAGAAGGTATCTAAGGGCAAGCTGAATATTCAGGTGGCAAAATAATAGGAGCATAATGTGAGCAAAGAAATTTTTATTACGGGTTCCAATTCTACTGTAGGTATTGCTCTTGTTAAATCTATTGTAAATGATTATGACAAAGTGATTTGCAATTATGGACATAATAGTGCAGAACTTGATAAGCTTGAAAAAATCTATGGAGAAAAACTTATTATTCTTCAGGCAGATTTGAGCAAAGAAAATGAAATACAGCGAATGTTGGAAGAACTGAATAAGAGAGGATTATCACCATCCGCTTATGTCCATCTGGCTGCTTCGAGATTTGAATATGTAAAATTTATGAAATCGGATCTCGAACCCTTCAAAAAGCAAATGCAGATAACCTATTTTGCATTCATTCAAATTGTTCAGGCACTTTTACCAGCAATGGTAAAGAGAAAAAGCGGTAAAGTTATAGCTATGCTTACGTCATATACGGTCACTCATCAACCAAGCTATATGGCGGATTACACCTCTTCAAAATTTGCTTTGCTTGGATTGTTAAAATCACTGGCAACTGAGTATGAAGGAAAGAATGTGCAGATTAATGGCGTTTCTCCAGAAATGATCGATACACATTTTATTGAGAAACTTCCAAGCTATGTGGTTGAGAATACGATAAAAGAAAGAGCGACAGGTCGTCTTTTAAGCGTTGACGATGTAGTACCCGTTTTCAAGTGGCTATTGTCTGAGGAGAGTAATAGTGTGACAGGGCAGAATATATTAATACCCTGATTATTATTAAAACTTTTGAACTTTTTATAAATGAAACATTAGACGTTAACAATCGATTATCAAGAAATTCAAATATTGAGTTGCTAAGAATATTTTCAACGTTTGGAATATATGCTTTGCATTACAATTTGGATACACTCGGTGGTGCAATTTCTGTTGCAACAGGAAATAATAGAATCTTATTTGTCAAACGGCAAATTATTAGCGGAGGAAACGGCGCGTTATTTTCGACGATTTCTCCGCTCAACGGCATTTTATTTTCGGTGACTGCACGATCTTGGCGTAAGAAACGGCACGCTGTTCGCAGGCTTATTCCATAGCATAAGATGACCTTATGATATGAAATAAGGCTGTGAATGATCACAGCCTCTGGTACCTTTAAAAC
>NZ_JBQHVU010000016.1:0-64925 GCF_052064335.1 Candidatus Weimeria sp. HCP3S3_B5
TAATATTCTTTTGTTATTATAACCGATTACATGTTAGCTTTTGTTTTAAAATACAGTGCTGATATTAAACATATACATTACATTAGATATCAAGATAAAATTAAATATCAACATATAAATTAATATTAAACCTGTTAACTACTTTGCTTACAAAATCGACATTGTTGATAAAAACACCTTTTACGTCATAATTAAATTCTAAACCATTATAGACATTGTAGTCGTAAATGAAGTTTACGTTAATGCTATAAACAACATTTAATTTGTATGTCATAACTTTATTACATATACTATTATATATTACATATACTATTATATATTACAATTACTACTTGACATAAAATCTGACTTCATTACAAGATTAGTATCTGTTGTTGTTCGGGAATTAGATGATGTGGTCGCTGTATAAGATATATTTGAAACTGTATTTTATGTTGAGTATGTGATTTACATAGAATGTTTGCACTATATTAAAATTTGATATCGTATGCAAACAATAATACGCATACATATACTAACACATTATGTCGTTGTATCCTTTATTTGTAAGACAATATATTGATTGCATTATTAATCAGTCGCCAAAACGTCAGGTCATTAATATATATAGATGCCGAAAAATTTCATCAAAAGATTAGCTTAAGTTTGCAGAATATTTTAGCATCCTGATTTCTATCTGATCTGACCAGAGACTAAATAGTTAAACTAATTATAACAATGTTGAAGGATTTTGTAAATAAAATAAGTACAGCAAGATCGAGATGGTAATATTATGTGAAGGTTAATCAAGTCAGGCCTAACAGCTGAAATATATAAAATTAAAATTGAGTTATAGTGAAAATGCAAAGGATATAGCAAATACAAACATAATATGCTAATAAAGCATACAAATACTACATACTAATATGTCGAAACAAAAGATAATGTGGACACATAATGAGATTGATGTAAAATTACATGTTAAATCTAGGTCAAGTGTGATAGAATATCCGTTGAGATTTACCAACTTATTCGAAGGAAGAAAAACTGACTAAATATGAATGAGATAAGAAAAAAAGAGATTGAAAATGAACTGATGGGCACAAGAAAGCTTTTTGTTAATGGCGATCTTGATGATGCTCAGAAGAAAATAGACAGGGTAATAGATTCACTTTCATCTGATGAGCTGATAAAGGAAGACAAGAGATTTGAATATCTTGATTTTAAAAACCCGATTGAAGAAGGACTTTACAGGGTCAGAAGAAGAGATATATATTCTGAAAGGGGTGAAGAGAGAAGACAGCTTGAAGATAATGAAGAAAACAGGTTGGAGGATGATGTTAGAGAAGAAAGAGCAGACGAAAAAGAGATAAAGCTGGTAGAATACCCGGTTTCAAATCTTTTTGTCCTGTGTGCAAGCATTGCTCTTCAGAGAGGAGATTATGGAAAGGCGCTTGAATCGCTTGAAGAGGCCATGGAATGGAATCCGATCAGCCCAGAGATAGCATTTGAATATGCAGAAACTGTAAAAAGGATGGGAGCCATAGACCAATTTTTTACGTTGACAAAAAGAAACTTTCAAAATATTTATTCATCCGGTCAGCTTGGGCACGCATACAGGAATGCTGCTTATTATTATGAGACAAGTAATGAGTCTGAGAAGGCTCTGGCTATGCTGGCATTTTCTACTGGCTTTGATGATAATGAAAATGCTAAGAGGGAGATAAACGCGATTTTAAAGGAGGATGGGAAAGATCATATACAGATCAGTATAGATGATGTGAAGAAGATATGCGATGAGGATGATATCCCATTTGGCCCCGATCCCCTGGTTATTAAGCTGTCAAGCCAGAATGGGATGTATTTTATGCAGGACAAGAATTATCAGATGGCATATTATTTTTTATCAATAGCTTATGATCTTACAAGGGATCCGGCAATCAAGAATAAGCTTGATGAGATAGCCGATCAGATAAAAGACAAGCAGCATGAGTGATTCTAAGAAGGAGTAAAAATGGCTTCTAAAACGTTTGACTTTAGTGACAGCAGTGAAAAAAAAGAAAAAGAAATGCCGCAGGGTACTTCCGGAAAGCAGGCTTTTTCGTATAAGACATTTGAGCAGGAATCTGATTTCTCGGATAAGGATCATCCCATCCTGATAATAGAGGATAAAGCTGGTACGCTGGTTCATCATGTTAGCGGAAGGTTTTATAGATATGAAGATAAAATGAGTTTTGAGTACGGGAGATCATCCGACCAGCTTTTTGCGGCGATAGATGCAGTTGACTCAAGATTCACCAAACTTTTGGCTTTTTTAGCAGACAATCACGAAGATGTCAGATTATCTGGACATATAGTTGATGGTAATTACAACGTATATAAGATACGTGCGGTTGATTCAGCCGGACTTAGAAGACTTACATCAGAGGATGGATTTTTACAGAATGTCATAAACAGACTTCTCGCTTCACAATCGCCTAAGGTAGAGAAGAACGATGATCTTGCAATAGAAGATAAGTCAGTTGCCTTTAAGCTGAGAATGACGGATATAACGGGAATGGAAAATTTTCTAAAGGTAGCTTCTGATGTTCTGCCAGATAATATTGCTGTCTGGGCAAAAAGAAATCTGATGCTGGCAAGATCCCAGAGTATCAGTCCGGATGAGAGAAGACATGCTATGAGAGCCTTATCAATGATGCTGAATATTCATTGGAAGGATGCTTATTTTCCATCGATAAATCCTAAAGAAGCCAGAAAGGTCCTTGACAATAGTCTGTATGGGATGGATAAGGTCAAACAGAGGATTATTGAAACTATCATCCAGATCAACCGGACGCACACACTTCCGTCATATGGTCTTTTGCTCTGCGGACCTGCCGGGGTAGGAAAATCTCAGATCGCATATGCGGTTGCCAGAATACTGAAATTGCCCTGGACAGCACTTGATATGAGCACGATAACCGATGCAGAGGCTTTGACAGGAAGCCCTAGAGTTTATTCTAATGCAAGGCCGGGAAAGATCATGGAGGCTTTTTCTGAAGCTGGATCTTCTAACCTTGTCTTTATCATTAATGAGCTTGATAAGTCTGATAATGGCAAGAATGGTATGAGTCCTGCTGATGCACTTCTTACATTATTAGATAATCTGGGATTCACAGATAATTATGTGGAATGTATGGTGCCGACAAACGGTGTTTACCCGATAGCAACAGCAAATGACAAGTCAAAGATTTCAGATCCTCTTATGACACGATTTGCTGTTATCGATATTGATGATTATAGTCCGGATGAGAAAGCGATGATATTCAAGCGTTTTTCTTTACCAAAGGTGCTTGATAGAATGCAGATCAAAAAGGAAGAATGCAGGATAACTGATCGGGGAATTGATAAGATAATAGAGATCTACAGGGATCAGCCTGGTGTAAGAGACCTGGAGCAGGCAGCAGAGCATCTTGCAGCTCATGCACTTTATATAATTGAGACAGAAAATAAGGCTAGCGTGGTTTATGACGCAGATAGTGTTGAAAAAATACTTGTTGAGAAATAATGTATCTAAATAAGTACAAGTTCACTCCTTGACCCTTGTATGATACAAGGGTTTACAATTCACTTAACAGATAGCAAAGGCAAAGAAGCCGGTACCCAAAAAGGGACCGGCTTTTTTGTTTTTGCTGATACAGGATGGTAGATAATGAGTGAAGATCAAGGAGGTAACATGGACACAAAAATTGATTTTCTTTACCTTAGTGAGCCTGATATGGTAAAGGCGGGAGTAAAGGATATGGCAGCATGTATAGAATCAATGGAGGATATGCTTAAGCTCCTTAAGGCTGGAGATTATATGATGGGTGGTGAAAACCATAATTCACATGGCTGTATGGTGACCTTCCCTGATGATCCGAAGTTCCCGGGAATGCCAAAGAATACTCAGGACCGTAGATTCATGGCAATGCCTGCATATCTTGGAGGCAAGTACCAGATGGCTGGAGTAAAGTGGTATGGCTCCAATGTTGAAAATAAGGAAAAGGGACTTCCAAGGTCTATACTGATGATGGTGCTTAATGATAAGGATACGGGAGCACCGCTAGCATTTATGTCAGCGAATCTTCTTTCTGCATACAGGACTGGTGGAATACCAGGAGTAGGAGCTAAATATCTTGCTAGAAAAGATTCCGAAACGGCTGCAATCATCGGACCAGGAGTAATGGGTAAGACATCGCTAGCTGCTTTTGCTGTCACTTGTCCAAAGCTTCACAGGGTAAATATAAAGGGCAGAGGACGTAAGTCAATTGATTCATTTATAGATTTTGTCAAAAAGGAATATCCTCAGTTTGATGAGATCAATGTATGTGAAACAGATGAGGAAGCAATTCGCGGGGCAGATGTAATAGCATTTACGACCACGGCAATGACAGATGATGATCCAAAGATAGTAGAAACCTATCCTTATATAAGCGGGGACTGGGTAAAGCCTGGAGCGTTTATCTCAATGCCGTCAGCCGCAAGATTTGATGATGATTATCTGAGTAAGTGCAGATTTGTGGTCGACAATTATAAGCTTTATGAGGCCTGGGCTAATGAATATCCGTATCCGACATATCCGAAGATGGGAATCATAGGGTGTAAATTCACGGATCTGGTACATGAAGGAAAGAATAAGCTTTCAGATATTACTGAGATTACAGATATTATAGAAGGAAAAGCGCCAGGAAGAAAATCTGATGATGAGGTCATCGTATATTCAGTTGGTGGAATGCCTGTAGAGGATGTTGCCTGGGGATGCTCAGTATATAGAAGAGCATTAAAGGAAGGCATAGGTGTCAAGCTGAACCTTTGGGATGTTCCAGAAATGGCTTGATTGTTTACGGAGGAAAAAGAAATGTCAGGACTTAGCAAAATTGAAGTGATCTGCGATATGTCGAAATTCGCAAAGATAAAGAAGGAGCTTTCAGAGCTAAAGGTAGGAGGAATGACCTTCACTCAGGTGCTCGGATGTGGAGTAGAGAAGGGAACAAAGGAGTACGAGGTTGATGAAAACTATGAGATGGAGCTTCTTCCTAAGATTCAGATCTCTGTAGTGGTTGAGACTGGAAGAGTAAAAAAGATCACTGATGAGTTATTAAAGACGCTCTACACAGGACATATCGGAGATGGAAAGATTTTTGTATACAGTCTTGACAATATGATCCGTGTAAGAACTGGAGACGAAGGAACAGATGCGCTTTGATCATATGTCGGAATGATATCGGCACATTAATGTATGTTTACCGATATCGGCATAGATTTCCTTGAAAGGAAAAGACGATGGATGAGAAGAAATTAGGACTGAGAAACGTCATATCTGTTTCTGTGGGCCTTATCATTGCCACAAGTACGCTGGTCCAGCTTGGACAAGGTGCCGGGACTGCCGGTGAGATGTTTATTCCTGCGATGATCATTGCATGTGTATTGAACATGATTACCATGGCTACACTGTCAGAGCTGAATGCGATCATGCCAAATGTGACCGGAGGACTGGCTCAGTATACACTTGCTGGTATAGGACCGATACCAACAATTGTGCTGATGGTCGGCGGATATATGGTTTCCAATATTCTGTCCTGTGGAGTAGAAGCATCGATATTTGCATATGCAATGGGATCAGTATTAAAGATCAATATGCCTAACTATTTGTGGGTAGTGATCGCTTCAACAATTATTCTTATTGCAAATCTTCGCGGCGTGGATATGTTTGCCAGAATACAGGATCTTGTAAGCTACCTGATGCTTGGATCCATGCTTGTAATGGGAATAATAGGAACGTTAAAGCTGGGGACTGGTAAGATAGTCAGTCAGCCGGCAGTAGTCGGTACACCGACTCCGTTATCCATTGTTTCCCTTACAGCGATTGGTTTCTGGCTCTTTATCGGAGCTGAGTATGCAATTCCTATTTCAAAGGATGTAAAGAATGCAAAAAGAAATGTCCCGCTTGGAATGTTTATGGGACTTGGAATAATCTGCATTGTCCAGATTATAATGATCTTTGGCTTCCACAATTATACCAGATGGGACGATCTGATGAACTCAGCAGCTCCGCATATGCTATATGGACAGGCACTTTTTGGAAAAGCTGGTCAGATCTGGATGTGTATCGTTTCGGGACTGGCTGTTGTCAGCACACAGAATTCAACAGTTCAGGGTTTGTCAGAAATCTTTGCTGGAATGAGCTATACGAATCTGATGCCTCAGTTCTTTGGCAAGATGAATAAGAACAAGGTTCCGTTTATCGGATGCTGGATAATCACAATAGGTATTCTGATCTGCGCATATATTTCCCAGAATTCATCCGACAGAATCAGTTTTCTGATCCAGGTTGGCTCAGTGTTCTGGATGGCATCATATGCAGTAGCAAACATCGATCTGCTTGTATTTCGTCATAGACTTCCAAAGGCTCCCAGAAACTTCAAGGTACCGTTTGGACCAGTCCTGCCCTGCATCAGTATAGCTGGCATTGTTTTCATGATAGCAAATATTTCTACTGATCCGGTGGAAAGGAACCAGATTCTTATGGTAACCGGAATAATTACGGCAATCCTCTTTATATATTCGATCTTCTGGATCAGGATAAAGATGAGGATACCACTGTTTAAGCCGGTTCCTATCGATAAGGTCCTGGCAATGGAAAATCCTATGTACTATAAGATAAGAAAATACAGAGGAATCTGGAAGTAAGTTATAGAACTAGTATGTTGAATGGAGGAAAAGAAATGGATAGAATAAAAAATCACCCTATATTAGGTGAAAGTCCTGAGGGAAAGCTTGTAAATTTTACCTATGATGGAAAAACGCTTCAGGGATATGAGGGTGAACCGATTGCTGCAGCATTAAGAGTAAATGGTATCATGATCCACAGATATACAGCCAAAAGGCACGAGCCGAGAGGCGTGTTCTGTGCGATCGGTAGATGTACTGACTGTGTAATGATAGTAGACGGACAGCCGAATGTGAGGACCTGCATTACACCTCTTCGTGAAGGTATGAAGGTACAGACTCAGGATGGCGTAAAACCGTTAGATGTTGAGTAAGGAGGCTGTTCATGGAAGTAATAAAAAAAGAGCTGATAGTAGTTGGAGCAGGGCCTGCAGGCCTTAGTGCGGCAATAGAAGCAGCAAAAAGTGGTGTAAAGGCAACAGTATTTGATGAAAATGCTGCACCGGGCGGACAGCTTTTCAAACAGATCCATAAGTTTTTCGGTTCAAAGGAACATAAGGCTAAGATCAGAGGCTTCAGGATCGGTCAGCAGCTTCTTGAGGAGGCTAAGGAGGCTGGCGTAGAGGTTGTGCTTAACGCTACGGTAATCGGCCTTTATCCTGACAAGGAGGTTCTTGTTCAGGAAGGCGATAAGGTAGTGCATTACAAGGGTGATGCCGTCCTTGTAGCAACAGGTGCTGCTGAGAATATGGTTAATTTCAGAGGATGGACCCTTCCTGGCGTGATCGGTGCAGGGGCTGCCCAGACAATGATGAACCTGCATCATATCAAGCCGGGAAACAGAATTCTCATGCTTGGAACAGGAAACGTAGGACTGGTTGTTTCATTCCAGCTTATTCAGGCTGGCTGTGAGGTTGTGGCACTTGCAGATGCTGCTCCAAGGATCGGAGGATATGGAGTACATGCAGCAAAGGTTGCTCGTACGGGAGTTCCATTCTATCTTTCTCATACTATAAAAGAGGTAGAGGGGACTGACTGTGTAAAGGGTGTTACGATCCAGCAGGTTGATAGTCACTTCAACTTTATACCGGGAACAGAAAAGCATTTTGATGTTGATACTGTCTGTGTGGCTGTTGGACTATCTCCTATGGCACAGCTTCTTAAGATGGATGGAATTGAAATGGATACCTCTGCAGGTGGATTCGTGCCTAAATGTGATGAAACCGGGGCCACATCAGTTCCTGGTATATATGCAGCTGGTGATGTCGCTGGTATTGAGGAGGCGTCTTCTGCTATGATCGAGGGCAGGATGAGTGGAGCAGCTATTGCAGAATACCTGGGTTATACCGATCATGAAGCAAGAGTAGTAAGAGAGAAGGAACTTGATCAGTCACTGGAATCTCTTCGTCAGGGAATGTTTGCTCCTAAGAACAGAGGAAAGAAGATCGAAAAGACTGAAGAGGGAATAGATATTTCCGAAAATCTTCTTACACATGGATTTGTGGCGGATGATGAGATAAGCAGATTCCCTGGATTCAGGAAACAGGCAAAGGTTCATCCGGTGATCGAGTGTACACAGAACATACCTTGTAATCCTTGTCAGGATGCATGCAAAAAAGGATGTATTTCTATCGGTGACAATATAACATCTCTCCCTATTTCGGTAGATGGCAGTGAGTGTATTAACTGCGGGATGTGTGTAGCAAGCTGTTCAGGTCAGGCAATCTTCCTTGTAGCAGAGGATACTCAGCCAGGCTTTGGCGAGGTGACTATTCCTTATGAATTCCTTCCTCTTCCTGAAATAGGAGATAAGGGGTACGGACTGTCAAGGAGCGGAGAAAAGATCTGTGATGCGGTCATTACCAATGTCCGTTCCAGCAAGGCTTTTGACGGAACCAATCTGGTAACAATGAAGGTTCCGATGGAATTCATCGACAGAGCAAGATTTTATAAGAAGGCATAAGGGACGCTTTTATAACTTGATCTTATGGAAAGCGATATATCCTTATTAAAGGAAAGGAGAAAAAATGTTAGACATTGAAGAAAAGCTGAAAGAAATCGGCCCTTATGTGCCTGAAGATGATGATGACATTCTGGTATGCCGTTGCGAAGAGGTGACCAAGGGCGAGATCAGAAAGGCTCTCCATCAGGGGATCACAACTATAGAGGAGCTAAGGAGACTTTTAAGATGTGGAATGGGACTCTGTCAGGGACAGACCTGTGGAACTCTTACAAGAAGACTTGTGGCAAAGGAGCTTGGTATAAGGCCAAATGACGTTACACTTGCTACAGCCCGTACACCGATGAGACCACTGGATATGGGAGTGGCTGGTAACGACAGAGGCCTTAAGGAAGATGAGATCAAAGGAGGCTTACGATGAAAAGAACAGCAGATGTAGTTATCATAGGCGGTGGTATCGTAGGCTGTGCCAGCGCATATTATCTTAAGAAAAAGGGTGTAAAGGATATCATTGTACTTGAGGGAAGCTCGTCGATAGGGCATGGCGGGTCAAGCCGTAATGGTGGTGGTGTCCGTCAGTCTGGACGAGATCCTAGAGAGCTTGGGCTGGCTATGACAGCCGTTCAGAAATTCTGGCCAACACTTTCAGAGGAGCTCGGCAGAGATGTCGAATATACTCAGAAGGGTAACCTTCGTCTTGGTAAGACTGAGGCCCATATGAAGAAGCTGCAGGCCCTTGCAGACAGCTGTGCTGCAGGCGGACTTAAGCTTGATATGATAACAGGTGATCAGGTAAGAGAGATTTCTCCATATATGTCAGAGGATGTCATGGGTGCAAGCTTCTGTCCGACAGATGGACATGCCAATCCTCTTGTAGCCACACTTGCCTATTATATGAAGGATGTTGAGCTTGGAGTTCATTTCTTTACAGAGGCCAAGGTCAATGAGCTTGAAAGGGTAAAGGGTAAGGTCAGGAGAGTAATCCTTGAGGACGGTACAGTCTTTGAAGGAGGAGATATCATTCTGGCAGCCGGTTATGATTCAAGAAGGATAATGAATACGGTTGGTCTTGATGTCCCTATGACACCATTAGTTGATTGTGCTCTGGTCACAGAGATGGAGCCGGAGATGTTCCCTCAGATGCTCGGAACGGCTGCAGCGGATTTCTATGGACATCAGACAAAGCATGGTTCTTTTGTATTTGGTTCTGAATCAGGACTAGAGGAGTTTATGGAAATAAAGGATCCAAATGATATGAGTATGCAGCACCCGGCAACCCTGGGAGCCTCATGCAGGGCTATCGAGGGCTGGATTCCGGCACTGGCAAAGGCTAAGATAGTTCGCAGCTGGTCTGGAGTACTGGATCTGACAAAGGATGGAGTTTGCGTTCTGGGACGGCCTCGTGAGGCTGATGGCCTGATCCTGGCTTGTGGCTTCAATGGACATGGATTTGGAACAGCTCCTGCTGTTGGCTATATCATGGCGCAGACGGTAGTGGGAGAGGATCCTATTACAAACATTGAACCGTTAAGATACGAGCGTTTCTATCAGATCTAAGACATATATTAAACCATATTCGATGAGAAAGGGGATTTTTCTCCTTTTTCATCTTGCGTATAGATTGGACTTGTGATACCATGCCATACATGAGTGAAAACGGTCTTTTCAAAATAGGTGAGATTTCAAAGCTTTTTAATATAGGTGTAGACTCCATAAGGTATTATGAGAAGGTTGGTCTTCTAAATCCTGTCAGGAATGAGGAGAATAATTACAGACTTTATACTATGGATGATATCCGTACTATGAATACAGTAAGAGAGCTGCTTTCCATCGGTTTCTCCACAGAGGATATTTTAAAGCTGGAAAAGGACAGAAGCCTTAAACATGTAACGGAAATGCTTGGAAGGGAATCTTCTGTAATAGATGATAAGATAAGGGAACTTACTCAGATAAAGGGCAACATCAATTCCAGACTGCGTTCTATAAATGAGGCATTAAATCTTGACACATCAGGGACAATCCATGAGCTTGATCTTCCTGAAAGAAACTGTCTTCTGATTTCAGAGGGTGCAGTGCCTGATAATGAGATTAATTATCGTCTTGCAGAATTCAAAAGTTATTTCTCAAAAGATGTTACAACAATCGGTGCCTGTGACTGTTATATTCTGGATACAGACCGTATGGGAGAAAATGGAGATTTTGCTACTAAAGCAATATTTTTTTATTCGGGTTATCTTAATCTAGATACTAATTTTGCTTTGGAGGCAGGGAAATATATTTCTCTTGCATACAGAGGAAGATTTAGTCAGACTGTAGATCTTTATCCAGGAATGCTTAAGTACTGTGAGGAGCATCATCTCAAGCAGGCAGGTGATCTGGTCGAATTCTGCCATATTGACAGATATGAAACATCCAATGTTAATGAATACCTGACTCAGCTTCAAATGAGAGTGGTGTAACAGTCTTTAATTTTTAATTTTCTTTTTTCTACCTGATTGACCATGGTTTTGATTAATGCTAGAATATCCATAAAAGATTAGTGAGGAAAAAGATGTTTTATCAATATTTATCTAATGTTATCAGTAGTTCTCAGATCCTTTGCCTGGCGGCAGCGATGGGCTTTCTTATATCATTTGTACTGCTTGATATGAGATTTCCCTTTCTTCCAAGGGACCATGGTAGGGATTTTGCCGTTAATGGGGCGCTTTCAAAGGGTAAGCTAAGAGGAGTAGGGGTGATAATGATCCCTGTTTTTTCTCTGGTCGTTCTATTAGTCTGCCCTGTTTCTGTAGAAAGTATTATTTACACTGTTCTTATCAATCTTGTTATGCTTTCCGGATATCTTGATGATGCCTCAGAAATACCGTGGCAGGATTATAAGAAAGGCGCAATCGATCTTGCGATCTCAGTGATTACTATGATCGTATTCCTTAGAGAAAATGGTACGTCTGTAGCCTTTTTTGGAATTTCGTTTCATATACCGCTTGTTCTATATTTTATTCTGGGTATTATCCTGATATGGACGGCGATCAATGTGACCAACTGTTCAGATGGGATAGATGGTCTCTGTGCCTCTGTTTCTTTCGTGACGATTGCATCATTTGCTTTGCTCTTTAAAGCAGAGCTTGCAGAGTATGCGGATTATGCCTGCGTTTTGATGGGTGTTATGGCGGCATATCTGTTTTTTAACACAAAACCGAGTTCAATGTTAATGGGTGACGCCGGATCAAGAGCGTTAGGATATGCCATTGCTCTTCTTGCAATGAAATCAAGGCATCCTTTCAGTTACATCATATTGTCTCTGGTTCTAATACTGGATGGCGGTCTTGGTCTTATAAAGGTTTCGGTGATCCGTTTTCTTCACAAAAAAAACTTTATGAAGAATATCCGTACGCCAATACACGATGAACTCCGCTCAAAGAGTGGGAGAGGATGGTCTGACATGCAGGTTGTGGTCAGATTTTCTATCGTTCAGCTTCTGATTTCAGCAGCACTTGGAATATTTATTATCTGATCTGCAGGGATGAAATGAAATATAATAATATTACATTAATAGGAATGCCGGGCTGCGGCAAAAGCAGTCTCGGGGTGGTACTTGCAAAGTACCTTGGATATAAATTTATTGACTCTGACCTTCTTATACAGGACCGTGAGGGGCAGCTTCTGAGTGAGATTATAGAAAACAGAGGACTGGCTGGTTTTAAGGATATAGAGGATCAGGTAAATGCCTCGATAGAAACGGACAAAACTGTTATTGCTACAGGCGGTAGTGTTGTCTATGGGGAAAATGCGATGAGGCATTTAAAAGATATTTCCTGTCTGGTATATCTGAAGCTGCCATATGATGAGATCGAATCAAGGCTTGGAGACCTGAATAAACGAGGCGTAGCTGTAAACCCGGGCCAGACGCTTTATGATTTATATAAAGAAAGAACACCGCTATATGAGAAATATGCCGATCTTACCGCCGAAATCAATGGACTTGATATCAGAGAATCGGTAATCCGGATTGTTGAACAGCTAAAAGAGGGATGATATTATCCCAACAGCAACTATCGGTAAAATGAATATTTATCCGCTAGATAGATACCGGAGGTCGTTAGGGTTAGGGACTCCCCCTAGGCCCTAACCTCTCAGTCATCTCTGTCTGCGCTCCCTGCTATAAGTCTTATCATAAACAGCTGAAGAAATCCAGAGAACAGGGCTGCTACATAGGTCAGGGCAACAGCGACTAGATGAGATAAGGCTAAAACTCTTTTCGTATCAGATTAAAAATATTCTCAGTCAATGCCGGATTATGCCTGGTTCCACGTTCGAGTGCTGATAATGTCAGGACCCTTTCTTTTTTATCCGGCACCCTATTATAGGAAATGAATTCTGTAATATCAAATATTTCCAGAAGCTCCGTATAAAGTATAGCCAGCATGGCTTGTCTTTGCCAGAAATATGATTCGTAGGCATAGGGATATAATTGCTGAAGAGTGTGTGCAAAATAGCATCTATGACGGTCTTCAAAGGATGGATCCGCCTTGTAGAGCTCTTCAAGCCTGTCATCCAGCCATTTTTTGGCACTATGCTGATCTAATCGGCCAAACAGCTTCTTGTACTTTTGAATCAGTACAAACAGATGCGGATTTCTTAATGACATTGATGTGTAATAGACAAGGTCAAGAATAATCCTATCTACCAGTTCAATCGGGTAGAATGCATTTGAAGGTTCCTTAGAGACAATATAGCTTCCCCAGTCATCTGGATCAAATGACAGATGGATATCCCTGGCTTTAACTCTTGTAGAATTACTCAGATATAATGAATTTGATCGCCCGGCACAAGCATAGATGGCCTGAAACAGACTGGGTAGACTGTGAGAGGGTTCACAAATAGCCGATAATGCAATATCCCTCTGAAGAAGAAGCTCTGACAAAAACTCCTTATCATCGTTATTTGCAGTATAATAAGGCTGGTATTTCTTTTCTGTGGGAACCAGATTGATATCGTATGGATGATCATCAAATGTGGCAGCGGCTGCCGGACATGATAGCAGAATTGTTATCTCCTGTCTGTAGCCAAGATCCATGACATGAAAAGGGTATTGCTTACAGACAAGAGGAAGAAGCGCTATATCTCCATTATCCTGCTGGAAACGGCAGAGCCCTCCTTCTATCAGAAAAGGGCATCTTCCAAAGACCCTTCGGATGATTCCTGGCCCGTGTCCCTTTATACAGGAGCGAATTATTATTCCATGAAGTCCAGTCAGTTTGGTATAATTCTGGTAGATGTCATTACTGACCTCTATCTTCCAGTATCGGCAGCAATTGGCCGGGCAGTCTGTCATCAGACATTTATAGTAGCTTTCCAGTTGGGTGATAAATGTTTTCATCTTTATATAAATAAGGCAGGCCGATACCAAATGGCACCAGACCTGCTAATAGGGGAGAATATGAAATTGAAATGAAAGGGGTTTCATTTCGGTTCTAAATTATACATTAAACGCCCTGCATAATCAATAAAAATTCTATTAATAATTATTATGTCTTTCTGTTGTCTTATGCGAGCGAAAAATAGGTTCCATCTGCGTGTGTATAAGGCTTTGCCCATGAAAAATAGTATCCAGCGCGGAAGAATTTCAGATTCTTTGGATGACTGTTCTTAAGCAGGGCATCCTTGCATGCATTTACAGTTTCGCCGTTGATATCGTTTGTATGGATTCTGGACATCCTTACTACGGAAAACTGATGCTTGGCTGTCAGAGCCTTGTATACCGGGTCTGATGATCCCTTATAGCTTCTTGCCCTGTTGACTATTACCTCGGCAGTCATTTCCTTTGTAGTATACCTTACATCACCTGCTTCGCACTGTACAACCCTGCACATCAGGTCAAAGGCCTTTTTTGTGATTTTTACCTGAGAGTTGGCCTTAAGCTCTTCCCAACTGATATCTATAAGAGACTTCTGCTCCGCTTTTACTCTTGATTTATAATTGCCATAGCTTACGCCGATCCAGTTCTTCTTCTGTTTCCTAAGTTTTTTCTTATAGGAAGCGCTAAGCTTCTTTGCGTTTACAGGCCTATAGCCGCTCTTTCTGACCTTTCTGGCCTTCTTTAATGTTATTGAGGAGCCTGTAGTAGCAAGGCTCTCTGTGACTATTGCAGAGCCCGATACGGCATTCTCTGCTGATGCCTTTATGGTCGGAACCATAAGAATTGCCAGAAAAACTGCTGTAACTGCTATGAGACTTTTTTTAAACATAAATCCTCCGTTTTCTATTTTTTACGGAGAATATTATGACATATTTTTGTAACAATTGCAAGTATGACTTAACAATTTTCAATAAAACTTAAAGAATAACTATCTGTAATCGTTGAAAATAAGGCATTTCCATGAACTGCATTTTTTCCTGAACAAAAAAGACAGGAAAGAAATATACTTTCCTGTCACAAGCTGCTATAAAATGGTGCAGATTATTTAGCAGTCTCTGCTTCCTTCTCTGCAGCAGCCTCTTCATCTGCCTCAAGTACGGCTTCTGCTGCTGCATCCATATGCTGATGCTCTGCGATATGAAGAACTGAAGAATCAAGCGGTGTTGTAACATCGATGTCTGCGTTCTTTGCGATATCAAGATCTCCGACTGTGATCTCTGTTCCGATAGGAAGCTTTGATACATCGATCTCGATCTTGTCGACAATATCCTTAGGATATGCCTTGTACTCTACGGTGCTGATATCTCTTGTAAGGAATCCTGCTGTACGATCCTCGTTTAAGAGAATGATCTCAGCTACGCCCTTTACCTTCTCTGTTGCGATCAGGTGCTGGAATGTCATGTCAAGATAATGAGTATTGAGATGATCCTTGTCTGCTGACTTGATCATTGTATCGTACTCCTTGCCATCTACTACAAGTGTAGCTTCTGAACCTACATGATGGTTCTTCATGAACTGAGTAGCCTCATTTGCATCGATGACGAGTGAAAGTGACTCCGGAAGGTCCTTTCCGCACATAGATGCTGTGATGAGTCCCTCACGGCGGAGAGCCTTTGCCTTCTTTGACATGTCACGTGTCTTTGCATTAAGTGATGCCATTGTATAACTCCTTTCTGCGGGCCGTCTTGACCCCAGACAGACCCGATTTGAATCTGTCAACAAAAATTTACCGTGTGATATGATAACACGAATAATATTTTTTTTCAAGAAAAATCAGTCGAGAAATTTTTCTCCGAACTCATCGAGCAGGTCACAGGCTTCGTCAACCGACATACCATGCTCCACTGCATAGATGATGATTGCATCCCGTCTGTCACGTGGATAGAGAGCCGGAGCCTTAGCTGCAGCCAGTGCCTTCTGCGTCATATCCAGATTCAGATGCAGAGCCAGTGAAATCATGATCACCTTATCACGTCCTGGCAGCTTTCTTCCATTAAATATCTGATATCCGTATGTCCGCTCTATATTGGAGTCCCTAATGATTTCTGACGGCTTCCTATCATTAAACTCCGGCAGGGAATCCAGGAATTCCGAAAACGACTTCACCTGCGTCTCAGGCTTATCAATTCTCTGCACATATTCTTCAAGGCCAGCTTTAGAATCTGTACTTTTCAATATCTGTAATAATTCAGTAGTTGATTTCTTATCCATAAGAAGTATTGTATCATAACTCATTTCAAAATGTGTGTGCCAGCAGCACACCAATTCAGTTGTGCAATACTTTAGAATGATTTTATTGACAACCGTTTTAGCAAGGAGGATTTTATGGCAGACGGATTCTTTAATACAACAGATAATGGTGGACAGAGTAATGGAACAAATCCATATATTCAGAACACTCCACCACATTTCCAAAATAACATGACAAAGACATGCAAATACTGCGGTTCCCAGATACCTGCAGGTGCCAATGTATGCCCTTATTGCCGTAAGAAGCAGAAAGGCAAAGGTGGACTGATCGCTATAATAGTGATCGTTATTCTGATAATCATCATCGCTGCAGCCGCTTCAGGAGACGACAAGCCTAAAAAGGTTACAACCAGCTCTACTTCATCGTCGGCAAAATCTACTAGTTCTAAATCTTCAAAGAAGGACAAGAAAGAAGATACTACATTTACAGTTGGCGATACAGCTGATTTCGATGGAGTCAAGGTAAAATTATCGTCGGCTATCCTATCAAAGGGCAGCGAAGCAAATTTTGCTGTGCCTGATAAAGGAAAATATTTCCTTGCACTTATCTTCGATATCGAAAATGATTCAGATGAAGATATAACTGTAAGCACTTGGGTATCTTTTGAAGCTTACTGTGATGATATGTCGATTGACGAGGATTATACAGGTGAAGAGGCTCCTGAGGTAGATGGATTAAATTCACTTGGTGGAGATGTAGCAAGTGGAAAGAAGATGAACGGGATAATGACTTACCAGGTTCCGAAGGACTTCAAAAAGTTTGAGATTTCTTATCAGCCTGATTTCTGGGGCGACAAGAAAGTGACATTTGAAATACCATCCGATAAAGTAGACTGGTCCTCTGTAAAATAACCCGAATAAGATGCCAAAAGCCGTGGCAATTAAGATTGTCACGGCTTCTTTCTATGTTTCTGTAAATATAAAATTGCACTTCTTCCTGATCCATTATCTGCTATAATATCATTCATGGAAAGCGAACAGATCATCATTGACAGGGAAAACAGACAAATATACATCCAGAAAGTTTTAACAGAATACAATATCGATGTTTACCAGTATCTTCATGAGCATAGGAATGTGCACATACCTTACGTGAAGGAATTTCATGAGGAAAACGGCAGACTCGTGGTCACCGAGAAATTCATACAAGGACGTACTCTGGATGAGCTTCTTGCGTCAGAAGATCATGTAAAAAAATCCCCGGAAACAGCCACTTCCGGAGAGAAGCCCTCTGGCCGGAAAGACACCTATCATCTGACAGATTCAGAAAAAAAAGAAATCCTGAATGGCATCTTAGATGCCGTAGAATTTCTGCACTCTGCCACTCCGCCCATCATCCATCGTGATATCAAGCCATCAAATATAATGATCACATCTGACGGCATTTCGAAGCTCATAGACTATGATGCCGCCAAGATAAAGCACAAAGAAGAATCTCATGACACCGTTTATCTGGGCACACACGGCTCTGCTGCGCCGGAACAGTATGGTTTCGGAGCATCGGATGAACGTACGGATATCTATGCTATAGGAGTGCTGATAAAAGAATTATTTCCTGAGAACAGACAATATATACGTATTGCAGAGACAGCGACCAGTCTCGATCCGTCAGACAGATACCAGAGCATAAAAGAGCTGAGACGAGCCATGAAGGGCTGTTTGATTCTGCCTTTTCATATAAATATACCCGGGTTCAGAAATGGCAATATCGTTCATATGCTGATTGCCACGTTCGTATATTTCGTTACAACAGGCGTAATCATCGATTTTAATGGAGACGGTATAACAAACAGTGAAAGAATAATATATCAGATCATTTGCGCCTGTATGGCATTTTCAGAAATAGATCTGTGGACAAGATGGACACCTGTTTTCATAAGATTTATCCCGATAAGAAGCAAAAATAGAGTTACCAGGATTCTGACAACACTGGTGTTCTCTGTATTTATTTTCATATTCTGGATTGTTGTAATGCTCATAGTGCTGTATATTGCAGGTTACTAAACAGAGGACTTCCTCTCAGGCTTCTTTAATCGTCTATTACTATCAGTTCTTCGACTGTCACCTTTGTCTGCTTGTCAGACACGTGAAATGACTGCAGCACCGGGTGGTTCTTGTTCTGCAGTGACATAATCAGATAGCTGGCGTGCTCATCGTATGCCAGCCTCTTGTCCTCCTCCGACGGCCGGGATGGCGATGCCGGATGGGAATGCCAGTTGCCAAGCGGTTTCAGTCCATTTGCACGCATATCCTTGATCGCTGCAAACTGGTCTTTTGGATCCAGAGAAAAATGTTCTTCACTGTGGTCTATATTCTCAAGCAGATAGACCTTTTCGATATGCTTCACCGGATGCACACCAGTGCCGTCCTGATCGTATGCATCAGGCTCTTCCGCTTCAGTCCCAGCAATAAGTCCACACGCCTCTTCCGGAGCGTTCTTCCTTGCATGATCCAGAATTTTCTGGTAATCACTTTCTTTAATAGTTATAATGTAACTCATTTAGCTCTCCTTCACATCAGAGTTATTTGTACACGTGTCACGCCATTGGTGTCAGACACCAATGGTATGACACCTGTCATTTTTCTTCTGTTCAGGATAGCGGGTTCTTCGGATCCCAGTCACACTGTACCTGCTCATAGTCGATGAGCTCAGTGATCGTAGGGTGATCTGAGCATACAGCACAGTCTGGATCCTTAGGAAGCCTGATCTTCCTGAAGTCACCCTTGAGACCGTCGTATGTGAGGAGATATCCGGTGAGGAGTTCTCCTGCGCCTGTCAGATACTTGATGGCTTCCATTGCCTGTAGGCATCCGATGATACCAGCCATTGCGCCGATTACTCCGGCCTGCTTACAGGTAGGAACAGCATCCTTTGGTGGCGGGTTCTTGAATACGCATCTGTAGCATGGACCCTGGCCCGGTACATAGGTCATCAGCTGACCATTGAAACGAAGGATTCCTGCGTGACAGAAAGGCTTTTTAGCCATTACGCACGCATCATTGATCAGGAACTTCGTAGGGAAATTGTCTGTTCCATCAAGGATGAAATCATAATCCTTGATGATATCCATGATATTATCTGATGCCAGGAACTTGTAGTAAGTATTGACCTTGACATCAGGATTGATGGCCTGCATAGTCTCTTTTGCAGACTCTACTTTTTCCTTGCCGATATCGGCTGTCGTGTGGATGATCTGTCTCTGGAGATTTGACAGATCTACAACATCGGCGTCAATGATTCCGATCGTTCCTACTCCTGCCGCAGCAAGATACATAGCAGCCGGGGCACCGAGACCACCAGCCCCTACGATCAGAACTTTGCCATTTAACAGCTTTTTCTGGCCCTTAACACCGATTTCTTTAAGGATTATGTGTCTTGAGTATCTCTCAAGCTGTTTGTTAGTAAAAGCCATTACCTGCCTCCTCCCATGAAGTATAGGAATTCAACCGAGTCTCCCTCCTTTAGTGCTGTGCTTTCAAAATCATCCCTATTTATGAAATCATCATTTATCGTGACAGTTACATAAAGAGGATTATCGATCTTTTCAGCATCAATAAGCTCAGAAACAGTTATTCCATCTTTGTATTCTTTTTCTTCTCCTGCAACCTTTATCTTCAATTCATTTACCTCCGAGTTTAGCCTTTGTGTATGAATGGCCCTTTTATGCTATTTGTCAGTCTCCAACCTTTTTAACTATCAGGTCATACGTTCCGTCATTATTGTCAATGAGCTTTAGGATCTGATGTCCTTCCTCCTTCATTGAGCGCGGAACGTTCTGAACCGGTTCTCCGTCGTTCATATGAACATCAAGAATCTCACCATCTGAAAGCTCCTCAATAGCCACCTTTGCCTTAACAAAGGTTACCGGGCAGACCACATCTGTGATGTCAACTGTATCTGCAATATCAAAATCTGCCATATGTTCATTCTCCTTTCGCATTATAAGCGTTATTTACAACAACCTTGAATTTATCCCAGCCGACACGTTCTAGCGTCTTGAAAAATCTCTCGCTTGGAAGTCCATTCTCTGCAAAAAAATCAACTGTAGCATCTGCAACACGGAAAAGAGTGTCCTCATCCCTGATGAAGGGAACAGCCTCTTCGCCGAATTTCATATTGTTTCCGAAGGTCCCGCCAAAGGTTACGATAAATCCAGGAATATAATCCCAGGCATCTACTGGACAGCTTTTTACACAGCGACCGCAGTTGTTGCATTTGGAATAATCTACGTTTATACGACCGTTTTCGTCCTGGGTTATCGCTCCCTCGCGGCAGGCCTTAACGCAAACTCCGCATCCTATACACGGCTCTTCCTTCCAGCTTACCTCATATCCTCCCTTGATCCCGAAATCATTTTCCTCTGATTTAAGGCAGTTGTTTCGGCAGCCTGTCACTCCGAACTTAAACTTATGGTTCAGTTCACGTCCAAAATATCTCTTGTCAAGCTTTTCGGCTATATCAAGCGCATCGATACATCCTGATGGACAGCATCTGCCACCCTGACAGGCTGTAACTGTCCTGACTCTTGGTCCGCATACACCCGGGACCACGCCGCCCTTTGCGAGATCAGCCTTTACAGCATCGATATCCTTTAGCTTGATAAAAGGAATCTCTATGCCCTGTCTTGCTGTAAGATGAACATATCCATGACCGTATTTATCAGCCACAGCCTGGACTGCGGCGAGCTGTTCTGTTGTTACAGTGCCACCAACGATCTTTACTCTAAGTGAAAAAGTATCCTTCTGCTTCTGCCTCATGAAGCCACCAGCCTTGAGTGCCGAATAATCAACTGCCATAAGTTCCTCCATACATCTTCAATCCAGAAATACAATCGGGTTAATTCCTATCTTTCATATAGGAATTAAGTTATTTCAAAATTAATTATAATTTTTTTTCAGTCTTTGTCAAGTACTTTAATGCTATTCCTTGTCTGTAAGCTCAATTGCCTGGACAAAGTCTTCAAGAAGGTCCTTGGGATCCTCTATCCCAACACTGACACGGATAGTATCATCAAAAACACCGGCATCGGCCATCTGTTCCTTGGTGCTGTGTATATAAAGAGTGGATGCAGGGTTGATGACTAATGTTCTTATATCTCCGATGTTGCTTGCGATAGTGGCGTACTTTAGTTTATCCATAATATGGAATGCCCGGCTTCTGCTTCCGGCCCTGAATGTAAGTATGCCTCCTCCAAATCCGCCAAGGTCTCTTTGGGCTAAATAGTATGATTCACAGCTTTCAAGAGTTGGGTGATTCACATCAGAGATACTCTTTACAGTGGATAAACCCCTTGCCAGCTCCCTTGCATTTGAACAGATTCTTTCCATTCTAAGACCAAGGGTTTCCAGGCCTACAATATTCATATATGCATTAAATGGAGAGAGGCATGCGCCAAAGTTTTCCCAGATATCTGTCCGCAGACGGATCGAATATGCCATACTTCCGTATTTTGCAAAGTCTTTCATGGCAGGATATCTTGACGGATCCCAGTTGAAGCTTGAACCATCTACTATGATGCCACTTATGGAATTGCCGCTACCATTAATATATTTTGACGAAGAGTGCACTACTATATCAGCTCCAAGAGATAATGGATTTATCAGATAAGGAGTTGCCATGGTTGAATCTACAATCAACGGTAAACCTCTGCTATGGGCGAATTCTGCCAGCTCCGGGATATCCAGAATAAATAGCCCTGGATTAGAGATAACCTCGCCAAAAATGATCCTAGTATGATCGTTAATAAATGGCTCAATATATTTGGGGGTAAGTTTCCTTGTGAAATGGGTATGGATCCCGAATTTTTCAAGATCCTTGAATAGATCAAGCGTGCCTCCATACAGGCCGGATGATGCGATTATCTCATCGCCACTTGATAAGACATTTAACAAGGAGAGCGTAACAGCGCTCATTCCTGAGGCTGTTGCTACTGCTGAGGGAGCACCCTCAAGCTCTGCTATTCTGTTTTCGAAAGCGGAAATAGTAGGGTTTCCGATCCTTGTGTACGCATAGCCGAATGCCTTATGATTGAAAACCTTTTCCTGCTCCTCTGCGCTTCCGTAACCAAAGGCGGTTACCTGCGCAATTGGAGGGAGCGTGGATTTAAATGCATAATTACCTGTTGACCTGCCATGGAGGACTTTTGTGTTAAAATCCATTCTCATATATTCCTATCGGGTTACTATGTTTATAAGTTGTATTTACTCTAACACAAACCCAGGGATATGTCAATGAGAATCAAGAACAATAACCTCTTGTCTGTATACTTTTTTGAAGAAAAGCAGGGACAGTGTAAATGAGACAAACTCTGCGATCAGGAAGCACCACCAGACATTATTAACATTTCCGGTCTGTGCCAAAAGCCATGCTGCAGGTATCAGGATAACAAGCTGTCTGCCAAGAGAGACGAGCAGGGAGTATATACTCCTTGAGAATGCCTGGAAGATTGACCCCATAACGATTCCGCAGGCCGCTATCGGGAAGTGTATAGCGATGGTCCTAAGAGCTGGAATACCCATCTGAAGAAGCTGCTTTGATGGAGAAAACAACTTGAGGAGAACTCCTGGGAAGAGCTCAAAAACCGTTGTTCCGCATAACATGATACATACTGCAAGTAACAGAGCAAACTTAAGTGCCTGATCGATTCTGGATTTCTTTCTGGCACCGAGGTTATATGCCAGGATTGGAATCAGACCATTATTAAGCCCGAATACTGGCATAAAGAAGAAGGACTGCAGCTTGAAATATGCCCCGAAGACTGCTATGGCGGTCGTAGAGAAAGTCTTCAGGATCAGATTCATGCAGTAGGTCATTACGGAACCAATGGCCATCATAAGTATAGATGGTACACCAACCGCATAGATTCTGCCTATTATCTTGAAATTCGGATGGAATATTTCCTTAAAGGAAAAATGCAGCTCTTTGTTAAAATGAAGATTAAGGAAAATACCCAGACAAGCAGCAATGCACTGCCCCATTATCGTGGCGTATGCTGCACCGGCAACTCCTAACATCGGGAAGGGCCCGATCCCGAAGATCAGAAGTGGATCAAAGATTATATTTATTACTGCACCGGTTATCTGGGACGTCATTGACAGCATTGTACGTCCAGTAGATTGCAGAAGTCTCTCCAGTATGATCTGCATGAAAACTCCTATACCTAGTGTCATTACTATTCCCAGATATGCATATCCAAGCTGCCTTATTTCCGGATTCCTGGTCTGGCTATTGATAAAAGGCTCCGTTACTGTAAGGCCTAGAATAAGAAAGATGATTGTACTAAATAGAGCAAGGAGTATTGCTGTATTCGCTGCTTTATCAGACCTGTGATAGTTCTTCTCTCCTAGTGCTCTTGAAAGCATTGCATTTACGCCGACTCCGGTGCCTGCACCTACAGATATCATCAGATTTTGAAGTGGAAAGGAGATCGTGACAGCAGTAAAAGCATCCTGTGATAGCTTGGCTACAAAGACGGAATCAACAACATTATAGAGTGCCTGAACCATCATGGAGATCATCATTGGCACAGACATGTTGATGATCAGCTTTTTTATCGGCATAGTGCCCATTTTGTTTTCCTGCATAGGACCTCCTTCAAAAATAATTAACTTTGAACGTAACTTATAAATTATATCAAATCAAGAAATAATGTCAATGAGAATATCTGACAAAATTTTCGATAAATCTGCTAAAAAGTCCTACCATAATGGCTGGATTGTGATAAAATGTAGATGTAGATAAGTTAAAGGGCAATAAAAGCTCTGGGTTTATAGAAATGCGAGGGAATTTTATGACTAAGATGAAAGAGCTTATGGACGATGTTAAGAAAAAGGGGTATGGTACGGTACCTTATGAAAATGTAAACGGAGATCATGTTTACATTTCAAGAGGGATCAGAGAAGAATTTATGAATGGCGAGGATGATATGCAGAAGGTTGTAGATGCAGTCGCCCGCTTTCAGAAAGGGGACTATGGCGACGCCACATCTCACGGCAAGGCTTCAAGAGAGGGCCATGAATATGGCCGTTATGCGATAACAAAGCTGGTCGCAGATAACCCGGATGAGGATACAGCTGTATGGATACACCGCGCTGATGATTCCCTGATCGTCTATTTCAGATTTGAAAGATAAGGAAATAAGAGCCTGACTCTGTCAGGCTCTTATTTTTATATAATCCTGTCAATATATGCAGATAGCTCATCAGACATTTCGTCAGCCTCAGAGATCCTTATATGTCCGGGTGTCCCACAACCATTCTTACTGTAAAGGAAATGATGGAGTCTGTCTGAGCAGACTGTCTCTATCGCATCATCAATAGCCTTATCCCAGGAGGGATCGTGGTTTAATATTGTTGTTGCACAGATTATCTGAGTTTCCTTATATATATTAAGCAGCTTCTTCAGGAAGTCTGCATATGCGCTTCTCCATTTTACTGCTTTTTTGCAGTTGTAATCTGCCCTCATATAGTCATCCGGATGAGAATCATTCTGACCGATTGCTACTACTACTGCCTGAGGAGTCCAGCTGGTAAAATCCCAGCTGGTAAGAGCAGCCAGATTTTTATTTGGCTGGCATTTATCGTAGAACGACTCCATACCATCATAATTCGGCTCATGATACCATCCTGTATTGTTGAGCAGAGCTATTCCGCCCTGAGAGGTATCATGGATCTGTGCATGAAGCTTTCTGGCGGTATACCAGGCATAGGAATACCAGCTATTAGAGTATTCCCCGTTATGTACAGGATCCTCCTTGCCTGTATACAGTACTGCTTCAGAGACCTCTCCGCAGCTAACTGAATCTCCGAAAAATTCTATCTTTTTTCCGGATCCTATACCCAGCTCTTTTGCTAGCAGGGTATTAGAAGTATTGGCATCAAGAACCTGCGAATCGTCATTAAGTTCAAATCCTTTAATGGTTATAAGATTTGCTGTATCCATTCGCTTGAAAACTAAAAGCTCATGGATCATATCTGGATCAAGATCTCTGGCTAAAATATATTCATCTGCTGATGCTTCATCCACAGATATTTTTATCCTGCTCTGAACCCCATCTATTATTACTCCAAGATATGTATTCCACCATTCACTTTTTGCAGAAATCCTGATGGAGATCTCACTACCTCTGAAACGCAGATAGGCGCTTGAAGCAGCAAACGCCCATCTGATCCCATCGCATTCAGGATCTTTTTCCATTCTGCCGCAATAGTGGATGCGGCTGTCATTCCAATTAATCTTCATCATTTCTTAGTAAAAACCGCTGCTTTAGCGTTTGTTTTTTCAGCCATAATATTATCATATATAAGTGAGCCTGATACCTTACCGTCCTTGACCGCAGAGGAATCACCTATAGCGTTGACCCAGAGTCCTACTGAAGAGATCTTAGAAGAATCCTTCACTAATCCTCCCTTAGGATTTCCTGATACATCGCGAGCTACAAAGTCACTGAATGGGATCACGATATGGAGCTTATCAGTTCCGGCTGAAGCATAATCGGTATAGGTATTGAGATATGCTTCATATACATTGCCTCCTGCAGTGACCTGGACAACAGTTTTCTGGTTCTTTCCATCAGGAGCTATGTCAAAGCTCAGGCTGTCGCACGAGGACCAGTCGGCGATCTTATTGATAGTAGCACCTGCCCAGCCTTTGGCAGTCTCGTCGTAATCCATCTTCATGGAATATCCGTCAAAGGCATCCTTTACCAGTGAGAGCTTGATATTGCATCCACTGTCCTTATTCGTAGTCCAGGCATTGGTAAGTCTTGCGTCATAGCCTAAGTAGTCCTCGAAGCCATCTACTGACAGCGGATTTTCAACCGGAGCCGGAATGTTAAGAATAACCTCAATGGACTGCTGGATCTTCTTACCTGTCATAAGTGAAATGGTACCGATTCCGGCATCGAGTTTTTTAAGCTGATCGACCGAGAGTACTGCAGAGTAGGTATTGCCGTCTTTTCTGGCCTTAAGTGTCGTGCTCTTTTCACCGCTTTTTACAACAAATGTTACCTTATCAGTCTTCTTAAGAGATGGCACAAGTGCTGCAAGTGTGGTCTTCCCAAGGATCCTGTTACCGGACAAGGGTGCAGTGATAAATCCTGTGCTTCCGCTGACAGCAGCCTTTATCTTTGCGTTAGATGATAATTTTTTCAGTGCACTCTTCTGATCTGAGGCAAAAACAGAGTCAGCAGAATTATAGAAGCTGATAAAGTCATCAAGAAGCTCATGACCCTTTAGCGTGCCGTTTTTATTTACCTTATCGACATATGGTATATAAAAACCGTTTGTTTTTGAAAAGTCTGCCCAAAGCAGGAAATAGCTTGCACTTGAATCCTTGGCAGCATTCAGTATCTTATTGTACCAGTCCTTCTCATTGCCCTTCTTTAGCAAAGCTGTCTGAGAATCGCCTGCTTCAGCGTCATTAGCTACTCCGGTCTCTGTTACAGCAAATAGTTTGCCATGCTTTTTTGCAAAATCATCAGTGATCTTAACCTGCTTACGAAAATTCGCGATAAAGGCATCATCATGAGTCCTGTCATACATATCGAAGCCGACCATATCTACATAGGCGTCTCCTGGATATCTCTCCTCGAACTCCTCTACACTTCCTGGCTCGCTACCTGGTGAGTAAACAAAGAGCATATTATGGACATCCTTAGTCTTTGTCAGATATGTGACTGTGTATCTGTAAATATTCTTATAGGTCTCTCTGTCACAGTATGCAGCACCCCACCAGAACCAGCTTCCGGTGTTTTCGTGAAAAGGACGGAAAAGTACAGTCCCGTTTACCTGTTTGGCATATGATGCAATAAGATCCAGATAGCCTCTGAACTGCTTGTTGTATTTGCCACCTGGGAGGATATTGTTTGCCGGATCTTTCTCCATATTATTAGGGGTGTATCCGCTGTAATCATAGGAGTTTCCCTTTTTCTTTACGATCCCGAAGTTTGGCATATGGGCAGATAAGGTGACGATCGAGCCATTTTTAATTGCTTCATTTGAGATCGCAGCTGCAGCCTTGACATTACCAGCCTGATCTTCCCTGATCTTTGCCTTGTGTGTTTTGTTCCACTTTGCGGCGCTGTATTCATCACCTACAAGTGATAATCCGTCTATACCCATTACTCCGGCGTATGAACCTGTCACGTCCTTTGTATCAGAGCTTGAAAGCTTTGAAGAGCCCGCCTTATCCCAGTATTCATTCTGATGACCGAATATCATCTTTTGTGATCTTCCAATCGCCTGAAGATATGCATAGGTGTTTTTTACGTCATTAGTTGCCTTAGGATCCACTGTTTTTATCGTTACTGGCAGCTTAAGGGAATTTAGATCAACCGCCTTCTGCTTTTTTATCTTTTTGGTGGAAACGACATCTTTATCTGCGGATGAGTCTGAGATGATAGTGACATTGTCGATCCATACAGATCCCTTATAAGCAGTTTTTATGCCGACCAGCTGAATGGCGAATTTTTTAACTGCCTTAGACTTGCCATCAAGGGCATCAAAGCTGAATGCAAGATGAACCTTCTTTTTGTCACCAGAGACAGTCTCAGCCTTTGTAAGATCGGCCGTTGCCGTCGCACTAAGGCCCTCGTCAGTATAGAGCTTTACTCCGAGATTTCCGCCTGTCATCTGTCTGGCATCATAGATCAGATCAAGAGAGGCCTTCGTTGCGCCTGTAAGGTTCATCGGATTTTTGGTTTCATATACTGCAGTAGTCTGTGACCAGTCACTATCGCTGTTTTTGGAAAAATCTACATTCATACGGAGTGCACCACAATCGGCATCGACAGTGGTTGAAGAACCACTGTCGTACTGATATTCCCATCCTTTTCCATAGTACCATCCATCAATCCCCTTATTGAAATCGAAGCTGGCTAAGGTAGTCTCTTTAGCGCTGACTGTAACGGGCAGGCATTGTACCGAGCCAAGGACCATCGCCCCAGCCAGAAGCATAGTTACCATTTCTCTCTTCATTTAAATAAACCTCCTTAAATATCCTATACTTTACTAAAAAGTATATCCATTGTTCCCTCACACTTTGATTTCCCATAACCGGCCGGCAGGATAAAGAAATCACCCTTTTTGATCTTCCTTCCATCGATAGTTCCACTTCCGCTTATGACAGATGCTGTATAAAATCTATCTGATACCATAATGTCAGCTTTTCCATCTACACTGAGTTTCATCACAGTATACTTATCACACCTATAAATTTCCTGAAGCTCATTCTCTTTCGATTCACTCTCGATCTGATCATGTCGAATCACACAATTATCTAAAGAAGCAGCCGGAACCTTTATAACATCAAGTGACTGCTTCACATGAAGCTCTCTCTTATTACCGTGATACAGTCTGTCATAATCATACACACGGTAGGTAATATCAGAATTCTGCTGAGTTTCTAAGATCAGCATTCCGCCTTTTATAGCATGCACTGTTCCAGGATCTATCTGGATGAAATCACCCTTATGAACAGGGACCTTGCGTATCAGCTGATCCCATTTTCCATCTGAAACCATTTGTACAAGATCTTCGTGAGTTTTTGCGTTATGCCCTATTACAAGCTCACCGCCACCCTCAGGGGTATCGAGCACATACCAGCATTCTTTTTTACCTAAGGATCCGTTCTCATGAATGGCGGCATACTGATCATCGGGATGCACCTGAATCGAAAGATCAGTCTTAGCATCTATTATTTTGATAAGAAGCGGGAAGATGTCTTTTTCATCCTCGGGCGCGTGCCCATCCTCGTAGAAGGCACAGCTACCACTGTAGCCAAAGTCCCTTTTTTTATCAGAAAAGAAAAGCTCTGGATGCTCATAATAAACCTCTGAGAGCTTTTTTCCGGCAAACTCACCATTTCTAACTGTTCCATCTCCATTAGGATGGGCAGAAACACCCCAGCATTCTCCTATATCATCACCGTTTACATCGTAGCCGAAATCGGTCCTGATACGGGTGCCTCCCCATACATTATGAGTACAAACAGGATCAAGAAAGATGATATCCGGTTTTTTACCTGCGAAACCAGCACCATTAAAATAAAACGGTTTTGTGTCATCATCAT
This sequence comes from Candidatus Weimeria sp. HCP3S3_B5, assembly GCF_052064335.1. NCBI lineage: Bacteria > Bacillati > Bacillota > Clostridia > Lachnospirales > Lachnospiraceae > Candidatus Weimeria > Candidatus Weimeria sp. HCP3S3_B5. The sequence goes on from NZ_JBQHVU010000016.1 coordinate 29,368, forward strand.
GTGTCTGTGTCACGGTAACAACCAGTTCGTGTTTTCCAAATGGAAGTCCGGATGCAACAACAGCTGTCTTCATATTCTCTCCCCAGGTCTCATCAAATGACCCGGTAAGCTCTGCTACCTTTACGCCATCTACATAAGCAGTAGCGTTGGGACTCATGTCTGTTGCCGAAATAACCTGACGATACATTAAAGAAATCGAGGTGCCATATCCGGAGAATATAAGAGAGTCTCCCTTATTATACCCTTCATATCCTTCTACAAATCTGTCCTGCACTGTTTTTCTTCTGGACATATGGCGGGCAAAACCGTTGAGCCTTACATCAACTGAGTTTACATATGAATATACATCTGATGAAAACGGTTCAGGTATAGGCAGATCACGATCGAGACTTGTTGATTCAAACGTCATCTCAAGGAAATGTTCGATGGACTGTGCCAGTAGTCCATGCCCCCTGTCATCAGGATGCAGATCGTCAGGAGTAAAGCTTCTTCTATCGATTTTCCCTTCAAGAACAAGGCGATAGAGTGTGGTATCCATAGATATCATCGGTAGATCATAATGTCTTGCTATCATTGAATGGATTACCTGGGCACTTTCACCCCTGTCGTAAAATACATTTCCAAGTATGATCAGAGCTGGCCTTGAAGGGAGAGAGAGAAGCTGTCTGATAGTGCCCTCAAATGTATCTAGAGATTCAGAATTGGCAGTATCATTTACTGAAAAATCTATGAGTACCAGATCAGGATCACATGCAGCTACATCTCGGTTTATCCTGAAGGTACCATATAGGGATCCTGTTCCTCCCACACCACAGTTAAAATAATTTAATAGTTTATCCGGAAATCTTTTCTTCAGCCAGTTATAAACGAGATAGCTATAGCTATTCTCTACGCAGCTTGCCAGTGAGCCCTGGGTTATGGACCCGCCGAAGCCGATCAGATTAATCTGTTCTTTTTCGAGAAGCTTTTTTATCCTGTAATTGTTCCCCTTGCAGATGATCGCATCATCCCAGTTTATATCCATTCTACGACTCCTTTATCTTATAAGGATCAGTACTCCTGTGTAATCTCCATGAATCACAGGAAGACAAAGTCCTGCATTCATAAGCTCTTCTCCGCTGATCGCTCTTTTGTTTAGCAAAGCAGTATCCGGATTAAAATACGAGTCAGCATCTGTTATAACGGTAACGTCATAATCAGCCGAACAAACAAGACCCTTCAGCTTGATACGGCTTCCTCTGGAATCAGGCTCATACAAAGGCTTCATATACCATACTGCCGCCTCGCTTCCATCGCGGCTTACTATCTCCATACAGTCATAGCTTTTTGCAATTGAGCCAGGGATCCTGTATCCTCTCCTGTCAAAGCTTGATAGCCTGTAATATTCGCCCCGGTTTATCAGTTTATCAAGCTCTCTTCTGAGCCTGATCTGAGCCGGCATCTTTTTCAGATCCTCTTCTGAAAGCTTAGAGATATCCAGCTCATATCCGAATGTACCTGCAATAGCCATAAGTCCTCTTGTATCAAATGAAACAAGACGACCTGAAATATCATTCTGATTTTTGCATACATGAGCTCCCATTGTAGAAACAGGATATATAAGCTCCGTACCCTCACATATAGAAAGTCTCTCTACCGGATCCATATCATCTGACGTCCAGATCTGTGGAGAATAATAAAGCATACCACAGTCAAACCTAGCTCCACCTGATGAGCAATTCTCTATCAGAAGCTCAGGAAACTCCATCAACAGCTTTTCCTGGATCTTATAAACGCCAAGCACATGGCGAAAAAATATCTCGCCCTGCTGATCTGCTGGCAGATATCTTGAATATGCGTCACAGATAGGACGGTTCATATCCCATTTAATATAGGAAAAATGACTTTCTCTGATCTGAGTAGCAATCTTTTCATAGATCGTATCCAGTACATCTGGATTTGAGAAGTCAAGCATAAGCTGATTTCTGCACAGGGCTGGAACACGACCTGGAAAAGAAAGTGCATATTCAGGATGAGCCCTATAAAGATCTGAATCTATAGAGATCATCTCCGGTTCAAACCATAGACCAAGCTTTATATTGAGTTTTTTGGCTTCCTCAACTACAGGTGTGAAGCCATCAGGAAATTTGGATTTCACAGGTACCCAGTCACCGAGACCGCCTTCAGGTTCCACCTTTGATTCCCTGAACCATCCATCATCAATGACAAGCATATCAAGACCGGCCTTAGATGCAGTACGTAGGATCTCTATAAGCTTTTTATCATCGAAATCCAGATAGGTGGCTTCCCAGTTGTTTACTAATACAGGCCTTTGCCTGTCCTTCCAGACGCTTCTTATAATATGCTCTCTGATAAAGTCATGAAAATTTCTGGACATTTTTCCAAGGCCTTCAGATGAATAAGTCATAATGACCTCTGGCATGGTGAATTCATCGCCTGCTTTAAGCTTCCAGCGGAAATTATTTGGATTTACTCCCATAACAAGCCTTGAAAGACCAAATGAATTTGTCCAGACCTTTCCTAAAAAGCTTCCTGACCATACAAAGGAGAATCCGTATGCCTCACCGGTCTCATTAGTTGCATTTGAAGAAACAAGTCCGATAAAAGGCGCAGCCTCATGTCCGCTTTCCCCTCTTGAAGATTCTGTAGCGACCACACCGGGCTGGATCTGAGTAAAAAACGCCTGATGCTCTCTGGCCCAGACACCAGTTTCACGAATGACCGAAAAGCCTTCAAGCTCCATATCCATACATAGTGTAAGAGCTTTTTCAAGATATATGTCTTTTTCTGAAAGGTTCTTTACTACATTCCATCGCGTGATCATATCACAGTCATTAAAAACACAGTATCCAAGATCAAGTTCAACACCTCTTACATTATCTTCTAGTGTAATAATAAGTGTTTCACAGTCATGACCGAAGGATGCGGGCAGATCCTTAAGGGCTGGTTTACCCTTTTTGATAATATAGCCTTTATATAATGGTTCGAAGCCAAAGACCTGTTCTGAATCAGAAATCTCAAGGCAATTTTCCCTGAAATCCCCTACTCCGGAAGCCGGATATTCAAAGGGGAAATTATCAAGAAAAGATACCTTTTCCCCTGGTTTAACAGATGGAGAAGGTATCTCTTCCGATCTCAGGAAGTCCTGCACTAAAGGTCTGTCTAACCGTTTGCCATAATACAGGTGCCCGAGATATCCATCCCGGTTCACCTGCATAACATATGAAGTATTTGGTGTGGAGAGCAGGAAGCTCCCATTTTCGTATCTGATCATTGCTTAAAAATCTTTATCTTATCTCTTGCCAAGTTCAGTATCAGTTCCGTTTGTTACGCTATGCTCCTTTATGTAATCAACTATCTGATCGAGAGTAGTAAAAGCAAGTCCTACATAGCTGTCAGCGGCTCCATAGTATATAGCTATCCTTCCTGTCTTACTATCGTGGATGGTTGCACAAGGGAAACATACGTTAGGTACAAAGCCTCTTTCCTCATACCACTCTTCAGGTGTAAGAAGATAGGTTTCACAACGATACTTGACCTTTGACGGCTCATCGATGTCTAATATAGCCCCACCAATCGAATAAACATATCCATTACAGGTTCCGCTTACCCCGTGATAAAACAGAAGCCATCCCTCTGATGTCTCAATAGGAGCAGCTCCGCCACCGATCTTTAAGCTTTCCCACCATTCCTGGCCCTTACTCATAACATGACGATGCTTTCCCCAATATGTCAGATCAGGACTTTCTGAGATGAATACATCACCAAATGGAGTATGTCCACTGTCAGAAGGACGAGAAAAAAGAACGAAGTTACCATTTATCTTCCTAGGGAAAAGTACTGCATTTCTGTTGAAAGGAAGGAATGGGTTTTCCATACGGACAAATGTCTTGAAATCGGTTGTCCTTGCTATACCGATCGCTGCGCCATAGAAATCACCACACCAGATTATATAATATGTATCCTCAACCTTTACAAGTCTTGGATCATATGCATATACCGGCATGAAGTCATTTCCATTCTCATCTACGAAATGGATCTTTTCCTTATCGAATGTCCAATGAATGGCATCCTTACTATGTCCGAGATAGATATAAGGAATTCCATTGGTCTGCTCACCTCTGAATACTCCTATAAAATCTCCATTGTATGGCATAACAGCACTATTGAAGATTCTTGCAACACCAGGAAGAGGATTCCTGCCAATTATCGGATTGTCACTGTATCTCCATACAGGTGCGCCTGTAAAATCAGACGGTCCGTCCTGCCATGGCATATCAGGAACAGCAGGGCTGTTTAAAATCTTATATTTTCCCATTGTTTTCTCCTTGTAAAATCTAACTTTTATCAGGCCTTTTCGATAAATCTCTTGTTTTTTCTGATCAGCTCGACTCTCTGTGTAACACAGTCTCTTGATCTGCCTGGATCCTCGTATCCATTAAATACATAATCCTCAAGACGATCAAGCGTAGTATGCGCTACATGCAGTCTGGTATCAGATGAAGCATAGTAAATATAAACGTCACCATTATCATTTACTACTGCACCATTTGTGAATACTACATTTGATACATCACCAACTCTTTCAGCTCCTCTAGGTCCTACAAAAAGCCCACCCGGCTCTGCAATAACCTTAGAAGGATCATTAAGATCACATGCAAAGCAGTATAATACGTATCTTAGGCCAGCAGCCGTATTTCTTACACCATGTGCAATATGTATCCAACCTTTATCGGTCTTTATAGGAACTGCACCAGCACCATTCTTTGCCTCTGTAATCTGATGATATCTTCTGATCGATGTCATCTTTTCCTGATCTATGACCGGATGAGTGATATCATCACAAAGACCGAATCCAATACCACTACCACTTCCTGTATCAATGAAATCATCCATCGGACGGGTATAAAATGCATACTTGCCATCGACAAACTCCGGATGCAGAACAACATTTCTCTGCTGAGGAGAATGAAGTGTAACGAGATTCGGAAGCCTTTCCCAGGTCTTTAAGTCCTTTGTCCTTACTATTCCTGCAGCTGCAACAGCTGCAGAAAGATCGGAATTATTCTTATCCTTGCTCTCAGAGCAGAAAACGCCATATATGTATCCATCCTCGTGCTGTGTCAGCCTCATGTCATATACATTTGTCTCATCCGGCTCGGTATCCGGAAGCTGAACAGGCTCATCCCAGAATCTAAATCCAGAAACCGGATTGTCGCTTTCACATACAGCAAAGAATGACTTCCTGTCATTACCCTCTATACGGGGAACTAGATAATACCTCCCATTCATATAGATAGCTCCTGAATTGAGCACAGCATTGATTCCAAGTCTTTCCTCACCATATGGATTTGTCTCAGGATCAAAATCATATCTCCAGCATACTGGAACATGATCTCTGGTAAGTACAGGATGAGTAAAACGCTCATATATTCCGTTATAAAAATTCCCATCGACCTCATTAGGTCTTACTATCAGTGCTTCCTGCTCATTAATGAGCTGTTCGATGGATTTCTGTATCATCTGATTTCCTTTCATCAAAAATAGTCTATTCAGAGTTCAGGACTGTTCTTAGACAGGCTAAGCGCCAGAAGACACATCCTGCCATTATGGTATGGGCACTTCCACTCCTCAACTATAGGTCTGTCAGGAATCGGACTGCCGTCTGCGTATAGCTCCCAATACCACTCAGATCCCTTCCTATGGTCTATTACCTTTTCCTTAATGTAATCCCAGGTTGCATTTGCCGCATCAAGATACTTCTTATCACCATTAACCATGAATTCGTAAAGAAATCCATTCACAGTCTCAGCCTGAACCCACCATACACGATGATCATGAACCTCGTTTCCTTCCTTCTCGGCAGGAAGAGAATGCCCATCAAAGCAGTCATTATAGATCTTTTCAGTCAGATCAACTGCCATCCTGCAGGTCTCATCGATCAGATCCTTGTGATCCGGCACAGACGGCTTCATCTTCAAGACCTGAAGGCCCCATCGGATCAGCCAGGCTGTCTCTATATCATGACCGAAGGAGTGGAGATCGATTAAGGAATTATATTTCTTATCAAAAAACACTTCCTGACGATGTCTGGCAGGATTATAGATCTTTTCATTAAATATCTTTAACTGAAATATCATCCTGTCAGAAACCTTGACAACTCTGGAAGGGTAATCCTCTCTTTCCTTTAAAACCTCCAGCAGCTTCGCATAGCCTTCATAAACATGAAGAAGAGTGTTCATCGTACGCGATGCCATAACTCCGTTTTCCGATAATTTCTCATTGGAAGCAGGAGTAAAATCCCTGTTATATGCCTCTCCGTAACCATCCTTATCACGGCAATGATCTTCTATCACATCAAAAAGATCAAGAGCCAGATTCAGAGCTTCTCTCTTCCCTGTTATTTCATAGTAGGCTGCCAGCCCATAGATACCAAATCCCTGATTGTATGTATGCTTCGTGGTATCATATGGCTTTCCATCATAGGTTACCGACCAGAAGAGACCACCATTTTCTTTATCATAGATCACATCACGAAGAAATTCATATGCATGGTCAGCTGCAGCTTCAATATCAGATTTCTTATATCCGATCAGATCCTCTTCACTTATCTGTCCCTGATTCATAGCCTTCACAACAGATGAAAAGAACCAGAGGATACGGCTGTTTAATATACCACCCTTAACTGCTTTATCATCGTCATGCAGATCATAATCCATATATCCCGTGAATCCGCCATTCACATCGTCTCTGCGACGAAGCCAGAATGGCAGTATCACAGTGCAGAGATGCTTTTTCATCTCTTTAGTTAATCTTAAAAATATGTCTTCCATTTATCAGCCCTTTACTGCGCCTGCAGCGATACCACTGTAAATCTGCTTCTGGAACAGGATAAACACTATAAGCGCAGGAATGAATGAGATAATAACACCAGCACAGATCAGATTATATTGAGAGCCCATAGGTCCTACGAACGTATAAAGTGATACTGCAAGTGTCTTGACATCCGGAGTCTGAAGGTAAAGGTTGGCGCAGTAGTATTCGTTATATACTGAAACACCCTTTAAGATACAGCTTGTTACTATAGCTGGCTTCAGTAGAGGAAGAATGATCTTCCAGTAGATCGTCCAGTAGCTTGCGCCATCCATGATTGCTGATTCATCCAGCGAAACAGGAATGTTTTCCATAAACTGAATGAACAGATATATTGATATAACGTCGGTTCCACACATCATGATAATATAACCATAGAGATGATTGATGAAACCTAACTTCGACATGATACTGTAAACTGTGACCTGGGTAGCAACTGCCGGAAGGAGACTCGCCAGAAAGAACAGATTCCTTATGAGCTTATTGCCCGGGAATTTGAACCTGTTCAGAACGAACGCCAGCTGCGAACCAATGATCACAGATACAACAAGCACCACGACCATTACTATAAAGGAGTTGATAAAGGCTCTTCCCATATTTGCCTTCGTAAAAGCATCTACGAAGTTATGGAAATTAAGCCAGCTCTTCGGCGGAGTCATCACATTCGTTTCCTGATATTCAGCATTAGTCTTGAATGCGGTGATAACGCAGGAGATTATCGGGAGTACTGCAATGAATCCAAACAAGCAGAGTATCAGATACTTTATTAATCCGAATACAACCTGCTCAGGATTATAACTCTTCTTGTATTTCTTAGGCTTTACCCTGACTGATGCATCCATTAAGCAATGCCTCCTTTCGCTTTAACAGAGCTTGCTTTCATAGCCTTCTTCGCGGCTTTTTCAGCTTTAAGTCTTGCCTTCTTTGCCTTGTATGACTCATCATCTGACTCTGCATCGCGGAAGATGTACTTGAAGAACAGCTTCTGCAGGATCGTACAGAATATTATTATCATAAGAAGAACTACTGCCATTGCCGATGCAAGGCCAACCTTCTGTGATACATGTGCTATCCTGTTCATGATCACGAAATATGTTCCTGTACCATTTGCACCGCTAGTGATAACGAATGGCTGCTCGAAGGAGCTTAGTGATCCGGTAATACTTAAGATTACATTAAGTGTCACTATAGTCTTGATCGAAGGAAGGATAATATATCTGAACTGCTGCCATCTGTTTGCTCCGTCAAGAGATGCTGCTTCATAAAGCTCAGAGTCCACTGACATTATTGCTCCTATGAAAAGGACCATATTCTGTCCGAAGTATCTCCAGACTGATGTAAATACAAGCGACCAGTTGTTAACCTTCTGATCCTTCAGCCAGTAAGGAAGATCTTTCAGGTTAAATCCGCACCACTGCAGAACTGTATCAAGTACGAAGCCTCTGGTGTAGAAAAACTTGAAAATAAATCCGATCGCAATTCCGCTTATCAGGTAAGGGAAAAACATCAGGCCCTTAAAGAAATTTCCGCCCTTGGTTTTGAATGAAAGAATTGTTGCGAGAAGCAGCGCTAAAAAAAGCTGCACGATAGCTCCAACCATATAGTACAGAGACAGCTTTAAGGCCCCGAAGCAGTCCTTTCTGCGGAACACATCTATGTAATTCTGCCATCCAACGAACTTCCTTGCTTCTGGCGGAGTAAGATAGGTCATCTTAAAGAAAGAAAACTGAACCATTTTGCCAAATGGTATGTATGTGAATACTAAAAGCAGAAGCAGGGGGATAAGAGTAAACCCCAAGCATATCAGCACCTGCTGTACTCTTCTGCTTGTTATCCATTGACTAAATGTCTTTTTTTCTGTCATGGAATTTCTCCTTTTTAAGAAGAGGCGCCGAAGCGCCTCCTCCGCGTTTTAGTACTTAGCCTCTATTCCATTTGCGTCCTGCGCATCGCTCCACTTCTTGTTCCATTCCTTCATGATATTATCAAAGGACTCGTCACCCTTTGAAGCGTGCTCAACGATAGCCTGGATCTTGTCGTTTCCACCATTGTTAATGTTAAGCTCTGACTCAGAGTTCATTTCGTTCAGATAATCCTCCTCGCCCTTAAGAGCCGGCTCATCAGTTACGAAATCAACACCGTCAAATGCAAGCTTTGTTCTGTCGTCTGACTTTGAAACCGGAAGTCCGTCCTCGTTGTATGAGAATCCAGACTTGTCTGTCATCCACTTTACAAAGATAAGAGCCGCCTGCTTAGCTGTATCAGATACATTGTTATTGATACCATATGAATAGTCTGCTCCAGCTGATGCATACTGCTTACCATCAATAGTGATCGGGAACGGCATATATCCGATATCGTCGCCATTGTCACCAGCAGCCTCCATCTGAGGATAAGCCCATGATCCAAGTACCATACAGCCGATCTTTCCGCTGTTTATCATACCCTTGCAGCCTTCCCAGTCTGTTGTGGTGTAGTCATCCTCTGTAAGCTTCTTGTTAACTGCATCATAAAGGATTTTGTAAACATTATAAGCATGTGTTTTATCACCCGGATCTGAGAACGGATTCTTTGTATGGACAAGCTTCTGGTTCATATAGGTTGCATCCCCTGTAGCGCCTCCACCGATGTAAGCATCCCATGCACCCATTGTCCATCCTGCTGCGTAGTTGGTATAAAGAGGAATTGCCTTAGTATTATCCTTGATCTTCTGGAGATCTGCGATGAAGTCATCCGGTGTCTTAGGAAGATCTGTGATCCCAGCTTCCTTGAATACCTTCTTATTATATACGATACCCTGTGTTGTAGCTGTTGAAGGAACACCATATACTGATCCATCATATTCCCAGGTTTCAGCATAATTGATCTCTTTCTTCATATTATCAAGAGAATCAAGCGGCATGAAATATGATGAAAGATCTGACTTATTTACTGCCGGGATCATCATGACTGTCTCATAGTCTCCTGACTGAAGATGTGTCAGAGCATCATCTGCATAGTTTGTATCTGTTGTGATCTTTACATGGATGTTTGGATAATCCTTATTAAAGGCTGCCAGATACTGCTTCCAGGTAGTACCCTTGTAATCGTCGGAGTCAAGATCTGTTCTGTGGTTGAACACTGTGATATCAGCCTTCAGGTCTGTATTCTCTCCGAGAACTGTTCCAGAGTATGTCAGCTTATCCTTCTTAGCTGAGCTGCTCTTTGTTGCGCCGTTCTTCCCACCGCAGGCTGCAAGTCCTACACACATTGCTCCTGCAAGAACGATTGATAAAAGTCTCTTCTTCATTTTAAGCCCTCCTTATCCTGGACTAGAAACTTGTTTTGCTTCTCTTTTGAAGCTAACTTAATTATACTTCTAAACTTAATTTAGTCAAGCTAAAAATCGGTTAATTAAGTAATTTTAGTCAGATTAAACAAATCAAACTTGCGGTTTTTGTGAAATATGCATAAAAAATAGGCGGGGTGTTTCCCGCCTCCTGTCATCTTACTGATTCCTTTTCAATCAGCCTTCCCTCAACTATCTGAACTCCCCCCTGATATGGCCTGTTATCTATCTTGTGGGTTATCATATGAAGAACCTTCCTCGCCATCTGACGGATATCCACCTCATAAGTCGTGATCCCTATATCACATAGTCCCGGATAAAGATAATTATCATAGCCCACGACAGATACATCATCAGGAACCCCGTAGCCTTCTTTCCTAAGCTTATGGATAAGCTTAGCCGCCGCCAGATCACTATTGCATACAAAGGCCTCAGGCATATTATCCTTATCGGGAATCTCGAAATATTTATCCTCATCCATTCTGCCTGTGACCGGATCCCTGTCCATTATTACCATTGAATCCCCATAAGAATATCCATGCTCTATTTCCGACTTGATATAGCCCAGGTATCTGTCTGTTATCGACTCGGTTGAGCCGATGGTCCCAAGGAAGGCTATCTTCTTAAAGCCCTTATCAAAAAGATAGTTGGTGAGAAAATAGCTTCCATAGTACCCATTCGATATTACTGCATCGGCCTCTCTGTCAGTAGTCGCAAAATCCATATAGACTACAGGTAATCCGCCTTTTTTACGTAGGGAAGAAAGGTATTTTTCTGACAGATGTCCTATTACAACTATGCCATCTGCCCTCTCCTCGGTTACAAGCCTGGGAAGGTTTTGGGCCTGCTCGTCTTCCTTTGTTACAGGCTCCATAAAGGCGAAGCATCCACGATTGACCGCCTGTGCCGCGAGCTCCTTATACATAGTCGAATAGAATGATGAATATTTGTCAAGGAACCCATCAGATATGATAACTCCTATATTATATCCTTCATCGTTTCTATCACGCTTTGCTGACCTGGGCTTTTTCCTGTATCCCATCTCATCAGCAAGCGACTTTATCTGAGCTCGTACGGCGTCACTTACTCCATTTTGTCCGGAAAGCGCTTTGGATACAGTAACAGTACTAACCCCTACCTTTTTCGCGATATCAGAAAGTGTTACATTCTTTGCCATTGCTGCCCCTTTCCCTGTTTGTCGGCAGGCCCAACTGGTTTAACTTTCTACAAAATCAGTCATTGCTTTTTTGAGCTCTTCAAGCTTCTGATCTGCGTCACTTATGCTGTTTCCCTTAACTCCCATATAGAACTTGATCTTAGGCTCAGTTCCTGAAGGGCGGACACAGCACCATGCATCATCAGATAATTCATAGTATAGCACATTAGAAACCGGAAGTGTTAATTTAGTTTCTTTTTCAGTTAAAAAATCCCTTCTGACCCCGGTTTTATAGTCTCTTAAAGCAAGCACCCTATGGTCACCAAGCCGGTCTACCTTTTCAGTCCGCATTTTATCCATCATTGCAGAAATAGCCCTGGCGCCATCTTCACCAGCCTTTGTGATCGTAGAAAGAGTCTCTCTATAATAGCCATATTTCCTGTAAATGTCTTCCATCGCATCCCAGAGCGTTTTACCATGCTTTTTATACCAGCATGCCGCCTCGCAGAGGAGCATCACGGCTACTGGCGCATCCTTATCTCTGGCATAGGTCCCAGCCAGACATCCATAACTCTCTTCCATGCCAAAAATGAATTCATGGCTATTGTCTTCCTTGAAAAGCCTGATCTGCTCTCCTATATATTTAAAGCCTGTAAGAACCTCGATCAGATCAGCTCCATATTCTCTGGCAATCGGCTTTAACATATCTGTCGTAACTATTGTTTCTACAAGAGCTGCATTGGCTGGAAGGGTTCCAGATGCCTTTTTCTCTCTAAGCAGATATTCACCTATGATGGCCCCTGACATATTACCAGTAAAGCTTATATATCCTCCATTCCTCGTATCCTTACAGTAAACTCCAAGTCTGTCTGCATCAGGATCAGTTGCCAGAACAAGGTCCGCATCCTTCTTTTCAGCCAGCTTTAAGGCAAGCTCAAATGCCTTCGGCGATTCCGGGTTAGGATATGAAACCGTAGGGAAGGTACCATCTGGTTTTTCCTGCTCCGGAACAGTATATACGTTATTGAAGCCAAGCTCCTTCAGAACTCTTCTTACAAAAACATTGCCTGTTCCATGAAGAGGTGTATAAACGATAGTGAAATTGTCAGCCATTTCCCTTATGATCTCAGGATGAACTGACTGCTTTTTAAGCTCGGCTATATAAGCATCGTCCACCTCATAGCCAATAACATTATACAGGTCAGCCACCCTTGCGCTCTCCTCATCCATCGTCTTTACAGCGGAGAACTCATTAACCTCCTCAACACAGGCCATAATATTCTTATCATGAGGAGGAGTGATCTGTGCTCCATCCTCCCAATATACTTTATATCCATTGTATTCACGAGGATTATGAGATGCTGTAATAACAATGCCCGCAATGCAATGCAGCTTTCTTACTGTAAAAGAAAGCACAGGAGTTGGTCTAAGCGAAGGGAAAATAAAGCTTCTGATCCCGTTCGCGTTAAGGCACAGTGCTGCTTCCTTCGCAAATTCATCTGACATGATCCTTGAATCATATGCTATCGCAACACCCTTGTCCTGACCATTCTGTCTTAAAATGTAATTGGCAAGACCCTGAGTCGCCTTACGGACGGTATAGATATTCATCCTGTTGGTTCCCGCACCTAGAACTCCTCGAAGTCCGCCAGTTCCGAACTCCAGGTCTCTGTAGAAACGATCGTTTATCTCATCCTCATCATCCGAGATATCCTGTAATTCTCTCCTTGTCCCTTCATCAAAATATGGATCAGAAATCCACTGCTGATATCTCTTTTTCACTTCCTCAGTCATATCTATCCTCCTTGGATTTTAGCTTAATTCAACTTAAATATAGGCTAATAATCGTCACGTGTCAAGTGTTTAAATAATTTTGCCAGTCTTTTTATTTGACATATTGAAATACATATATCTAATTACATAGAATAAGCATACATTTTACACTAACAAATTATTAGTATAAAATGTATGCTTATTCCAAAAGTCTTATGGCAGATTGAACTTACTCAAATCAACCATGTCTCCAAGAGAAGCCGTAAAGTGATCTTTTGTTTCAAGAGATCTCTTTACACCGGGCGCCATCTTTCTGAAGCTCTTTTTATCCGAGGTTAGTCTGTATAGCCTGGCTGTATTTCTTGCATCCCAGAGAGCATCGTGCATCTGGCCCTCAAATGATAGTCCGCAGGCAGTGACTGCTCTGTCGAGAGAAACCGCCAGCTTTCTACCGATCGTTCTTGTAAAGATCTTCTGATAATCATACCAGTGAGAAAGCATGTATTTTACAGAATCAGTCTTTTCTATCTGCTTAAGCAAAAGCTCATGAACTATCTGACCACGGTCAGCGCCGCTCCATGCATAGATCGAATATACTTGTCCGTTTTTATTGCACCATCTGGAAAAATCACAAAAAGCCTGGGCGAACCCCGGAGCAAGAGCCAGAGTCTTCTCTGTAATCCCTGTCATGGCTTCCACAGTCTGCTGGATCTCATCTGAGTATGCCGGCCGGACATAGGACTGGAAGCTGTCGATCTCATCCAGTCCTTCATCAAGCATGACAGCTCCGATCTCGATGATCTCATGCCTGGCAATATCCCATTCTGCCGGATGCTTATTCCGGTCTACCGGTTGCATTTCGAAATCTACGAAGATGCTTATCTTTTCTTGTTCCATAATACTGTCTGACAAAATGTCAGCCTTTCTGATCACCTGCGTCTCTTCGATATCTTCCAAACCAGACAGCCTGTCTGTCCCATCCATGGAAAGCACACTGGATAGAACAGAATCGGGGAGTAGTGATATTTTCATCAAGCATCCTGTCATAGTCCGACTGGGCAAGGGTAAAAGGTCTTCCACATCCCTGACAGATAAGAGTTATAGTGTTCATATCATTCTCCTTTCCTGCATTGCAGATATTTCTCAGGCTAAAAGAAACACCATATAATGATACCATAAAAATCAAATATAGTAAATCTCAGGTTAAACCTCGCCCTTTCCGCTCAGATAATTTATTAGCTGCTGGGCAGTCCGTCCCGACATGCCTCCTCTTCTTATCTCCCAGACATTAGCAGCCTTCTCAAGCTCCTCATCTGTCATATCTATCTTATTTCTGTGAGCCAGTTCCCTGACTATCTCAAAATATCGCTTCTGATCCGGCTTTGAATAGTTTATCTGACATCCGAAGCGGTTCACAAGAGATAGCTTTTCCTCAATCGTGTCACTCTTGAAGATACCTGCATCCCCCTCGACATCATCTCTGTCAGACCAGTCCTCCTTTATCAGATGCCGCCTGTTACTTGTAGCATAGATCAATACATTACCTGGCTTTGTCTCAACTCCGCCTTCTATGACTGCCTTAAGATACTTATACTCTATCTCAAAATTTTCAAATGAAAGGTCATCCATATAGATGATGAAACGATAGTTTCGATTCTTGATCATCGAAATAACGGTACTTATATCCTTCATCTGATGCTTGTAGATCTCTATCATCCTAAGCCCCTGATCATAGTATTCATTTACTATAGCCTTGATCGAGGTGGACTTTCCAGTTCCAGAATCTCCATAAAGAAGGCAGTTGTTTCCTCCGCGCCCTTCTACAAAAGCCTCCGTATTTTCAACCAGCTGCCGCTTCTGCTCCTCATATCCTACAAGATCATTTAGATGAACGACCTCCATATTGTTGATAGGATGGAAAATAACCTTCCCGTCATCATCAGAGATACGAAATGCCTTGTTCAGACCGAACATACCAACGCCAACAGCCTTATAGAAG
Source organism: Candidatus Weimeria sp. HCP3S3_B5 (assembly GCF_052064335.1). NCBI lineage: Bacteria > Bacillati > Bacillota > Clostridia > Lachnospirales > Lachnospiraceae > Candidatus Weimeria > Candidatus Weimeria sp. HCP3S3_B5. The sequence continues at coordinate 44,497 of NZ_JBQHVU010000016.1, forward strand.
TCTGTCATTATGGTAAAGAATTCATTCTCATCCTTTGCCTGCGAAAGCCTTGCGCTTAGCTCCCTTACCTTGACAGAAACAGAATGATTATACATAAGATCCTTTTTTACGACTGCCTTATAATTGCAAAGCACTGTAAAAACATTGATTCCCAGAGCCTTCTCAATAGGTGCAAAATCATAATGAAATAGCCTTATAGCAGCCCTGAAATCATTTTTTGCAAATTCATTTACCGATCCCTCATTGGCTCCGACCTTCTCACATGTTATTGAAAAAGGATTTTCGTCCGTTATCATAAGATACGTAAGGTAATTCTGCCAGAGATTACCATCAAAGCCATAATCCGTTGCAAGGGCTAATAGCCTGTGTACCTCAGTATAGATCCTCCTCTTTAGCTCTGCATCAGATGACCTGTTTTCATCATAGTCCCTGAATATGTCGCCTAGTCTGTACAGGATACTGTCATGAGGAATGTTTCCATATGAAATAAATTCCGCTATTTCTTTATACATTTGCGCTGCCTTTCTCTTTCTTTTTAAAACTATTCAAATATATTTTACCACTTCAGGTAGATAAAATGCTATACTATATTCAACATAAGGAGAAAACCATGAACACTTTTTTTGCAGCTATTGCCAGAATGAAATATATACAGCGCTGGTCGCTTATGCATTCCGCCAGGGAAGAATCCTTAAGCGAGCACTCCATGGAGGTCGCAATGATATCACATGCACTCTGTGTGATTGCAAACGCCCGCTATGGCAGACACCTGAACAGCGAAAGAGCAGCCCTTATCGGCCTCTATCACGATGCATCTGAGATAATCACCGGAGACATGCCTACTCCTGTCAAATACTCTGACGAAACCCTTAAAAGCGCATATAAGGATATGGAACATCAGGCTGAGCTTACTCTGCTCAATCATCTTCCTAAGGATCTCCAGGACTCCTTTCGGGATATCATCTGTGAGGATCCTCCTGTTGACAGTGATGATGATGAACGTTACATGAGACGGCTTGTAAAAGCCGCTGATAAGCTCTCTGCATACATCAAATGCATCGAGGAAGAAAAGGCCGGAAATCACGAATTCACCACTGCCATGAGGACAATAGAAAAAGCCCTTCACAAAATGTGTGAAGAGCTTCCAGAGCTTTCTGACTTTATGAAGGAATTTCTTCCATCGTATGGCAAAACCCTTGATGAGCTTATATAGACTCCCTCTTGGATATTATTGCCTCTCTTATGCCTCTGTGGAGGAATATATTGACGACCCAGAGTGAGATCAGGCCTAAGGCAACTCCCTTTAGTGTAAATCCATATATCCCCCAGTTTCCGAATGGCAGATCCCAGAGGACCTGCATGATAATCGGGAAAGCAACGGAAAGCGCACACATTTTCCCAAACTCATAGCTTTTTATAACTCCGGTCTCGGTAACAATTACCGATAATGCCCCACCACAGATAAGGGCCCAGGCTATATGACCTCCTATGCTCAAGAGGCTCTGTGATAAAAGCTTCCACATAAAGACTCCGGCCCGTCCATCGGAGAGATATCCAGATAGAGAAGTCTGACACACCTGATAAATACTAAATCCGGCTCCAAAGCAGGCTCCGTACCAGGCACCCTGAAGGACCGTGGCATTTTTACCTGTCCTCTTTATATGGTACATCTCTATTCCAAGCAGGGTAACAAATACCATCAGCTCATCTATTATCCCTGCAAAAACCGCATTAAGAACCGGTACTCCAATAAATACCACGCCTGTGATCCATGTCAGAATCAAAGACATGATGCCACCAAAGATCAGCGAATATACAGCACTCGTCAGAGGAAGCGTTTCCTCATAGATTCCATTGATCTCATTCAGATAAAGGATCACTGCAACTGGTATCATAGCCGAGCCAAGTATCATCTCAGGGACTATGGCACCCGCGCTTTTTGTCATGATAAACCAGTAGCCAAACAGAAGGAAGACCAGAAATAGCTTCCAGTAAATATTCAGATATTTCCATGGCTTCTCTATATCTGCAAACAGATCAAGAGGGCTGTTCCCTTCCCTGCCTGACGCCTTTGAAAACTCATATACCCTGTTGGATAGATCCTCCGCAGTATCCTTTGCAGAATGAAAGGCATCCCTTGCAGCTTCCTTTGCTTTTTTAGCAGTATCCTTTATTGCATCGTACTGCGCTGCCTCCTTATCAAGAGCTTCCTGCGCTGCCCTTAGCTCAGCTTGTTCCTGAATTCTCTGTTCATCAGCAATCCTGGCTTCCTCCATTTTGCGCCGGTACTGCATCTCCTGCTGTTGATAAAAACTTGGCTTTACTGTAGAAGAATCCTTCTCCTGCTTTATTTTATCTGTATCAGCCCTATCCTCAGTCGTCCTAGGCGGCGCAGCCGTTCTGGTCTTTTCTTTAACCTCAGTCTCTGCCATCTGAGGCCTTTTTTCAGTAGGAGTTACAGCCTTTTCTTCTGCCTCCACCTTTTCTATTGACTTCTTCGGAGTAGGCTTTATCACCGCATCCTTTACCCTGTTATCAGAAACAGCCCTCCCTGTGCTGCTGTTTTTATCCGTGGACTTAAGCCTTTCAACTGCCGAGGCTGCCTCTCTTCTATGCCTTGCGAGAGCGTCGGCGGCGTCCTTTTTTTCAAGAAAAGCTACAAATCCATCCGGATTGCTTTTTATCCTTTCTATAGTAAACTCATCTACTGGAAATTTTCCCTGGATTATATCCCCAGTGAAAATATCAGTACAAGGGACATCCCTGCCAGTAAAGACACCAATAAGCCGGCCTATAAACTTCTTACCATAATCGCTCACCAGCAGATTATCCTTCTTCTGCATCAGTAGAACAGCCCTGATCTGTTCCCTGTCATCCATGTCAAGTCTTCCGGCAAGATGAACGATAATGTCTAAATCATGTGATACTGCATCTCTGTCAAACATAATAAACCCCTTGAGATAATTACCCTGTCGGACTATTATAACTCAAGTGACTGTCATTTGTAAATCAGTTATTCTTCTTCAACATGCTCTCGTCCAACATCCAGAATCGAATGAACATGCTCATCTGCAAGAAAGTAGAAGATCTGTTTGCCATCCCTGCGTGAATCTATAAGCTTATTGGTCTTTAGTATCCTCAGCTGATGAGAAACAGCCGACGCAGTCATATTTAACGCATCGGCTATATCGGTAACCGACTGTTCCTGGTCAAAAAGTGTGAAGAGGATCCTGACCCTTGTCGAATCGCCAAACACCTTAAAAAGCTCAGCAAGATCTGCCATCTCATTCTCATCAGGTAAATTACAGTCTTTTCTCATGATCCCTTTCTTCCTGCTTTGTAGCTTAATGTCCTTGCAGAATTGGCAATGCATATAAGCAGAACGCCTGTATCACCAAAAACAGCAAGCCACATAGGGGCTAGTCCTATGGCTGCAAGCACCAGAATAGCCACCTTTACCGCAATAGCTATAACGATATTTTCCTTGGCTATCCTTATAGTACGCCTTGATATCTTTATACCGCGGGCTATTTTGGATGGTTTATCATCCATCAGCACGACATCAGCCGCTTCTATCGCGGCATCGCTTCCCATTGCGCCCATCGCGATACCCACGTCCGCTCTTGCAAGCACAGGCGCATCATTTATACCGTCTCCGACAAAAGCCAGAGACCTGCCTTTTTCCTTTTCAGATAATAGCCTCTCAAGGCTTGAAACCTTATCAGGTGGAAGAAGCTCTGCTCTGTATTCGTCGATGCCTGTCTCTTTTGCCACAAGCTCTGCTACATCCTTTTTATCCCCGGTAAGCATCACCGTTTTCCTGACGCCAAGCTCTCTAAGCTCCAAAATCGTATCTGCTGCGTCAGCTTTTATAACATCTGAAATATGGATATGGCCTGCATACTCATTATCTATTGCAACATGGATCATGGTACCGGCATCCTGGCATGACTTCCATGCCGCGCCACACTCATCCATCATCCTTTCATTTCCAAGACAGACAGTCCTTCCATTGACCCTTGCCTGCACACCTCTTCCGGGGATTTCCTTTACTTCACTCACCTTACAGCCATCATCCTCATCGCCAAAGGCCGCCCTGATCGATGCTGCGATCGGATGTGTCGAATATCTTTCTACATGCGCTGCCAGATGAAGGAGTTCTTTAGCCGGGATCCGATCTGGATGAATCGATGTAACCTCAAAAACTCCCCTCGTAAGCGTACCTGTCTTATCAAAAACCACTATATCTGTTTTGGATAAAGCATCCATGAATGACGATCCCTTTACAAGAATACCATTCTTTGATGCTGCTCCGATCCCGCCAAAAAAGGCAAGAGGAACAGACACAACAAGAGCACAAGGGCAGGACACTATAAGGAAGGTAAGTGCACGCAGAAACCAACTGGCAAAATTAGCAATGTATCCGGTTCCGGTACAGACTCCGTATATACCGGGAATCACCAGGCCAAGAAAAGCCGCAGCCAGAACCACTACAGGGGTATAAACCCTGGCGAATCTTGATATAAACCTTTCGCTTCTGGATTTTGCTTTCCCAGCATTTTTTACCAGGTCAAGGATCTTTGCTGCCGTCGACTCTGCAAAAACCTTCTCTACACGAACCCTGATAAGTCCAGAGATATTCACGCAGCCGGAAAGGACCTGATCGCCTTTACTGGCATCACGAGGAGCACTCTCTCCTGTAAGGGCAACCGTATCAAGGCTTGTACTTCCATCTATTATAAGACCATCCACCGGTATCTTCTCACCAGGTCTTATCACTATTATTTCCCCTGCCTTTACCTCCTCGGGACTCACCTTAATAACCTGCCCATCACGTTCAACATTGGCCCAATCAGGTCTAATATCGATAAGCTGTGAAATTGCTCTCGAGGAATTACCCTCAGCAAGGCCTTCGAAGAATTCTCCAACCTGGAAAAACAGCATAACAAAAACTGCCTCCGGAAACATAGGCTTACCACCCGGAACAAAGCCTATCAACAATGCTCCAACGGTAGAAACTGTCATAAGAAAATCCTCATCCATTGCTTCCCCGTGGCAAATATCCTCAAGGGCATCCCTGATCACATCATATCCTGAAGCTAAGTAAGGGATAAGATATAGGCAAAGCTGAGCCCACAAAGGAAGACTTTGCTTTTTACAAATAAAATATGCCAGTATCAACAGGCCCGTTGAGATACATATCTGGATGAACTTTTGCCCTGGAGGCATTTCATCCTCATCATCCTCTTCTATTTCATTCTCTGGGGCTTCTGTTTTTTTTAGCTTTTCCTCTTCTCTTTGATCCATTTTCATCCTTTCTACATAATACAGGTCGATAATTATAACGAACATTTGAACAACTATTCAAATATAAACTTATAATACCAGAACTATTCCTTTCTGTCAACATGTTTTTCTTGGTGAAAAAAGCCACGGCATAATACCGTGGCAAAAAGGGGAGAGTATGAAAAAAATTCGATAGCATTTCTGCTTCGACTTCTTTATAATATATGGCAAATGTGAACTTTTTGTGATGATTACATTAATTTTTTATTAATTATTATCCCATCACCCAGGACAGATAGCAGCTCTGACAATGATTGTGCGAAACATTATCATCCCGAAAATCAGCTCCCGTTAACTGACTAAAGCTCTCTTTCATTGTATCGCGTTCAGCCTTGGTCATTGTAATATCTCTTCCAAAACGTCGATATGTGCCAAAGCTATAGTTAACCGATTCATCGAGGCCAAGCACTGCAAGTGCTGTTTCAAGAGCCTGTTTATTTATCATACCTGAGTCACAGAGCTTCGTCTCAAGAGTCTTTGAATCCTTAGTCGGAACCTGAGTAACTATATCCTGTGGGTTTAAATAATTAAATATATTGGTGTACTTTTTTGCCTGCTTTTCGCTGATCTTCGCTACCTTAGGCGTTGCAAACGTGTATGCGAAGACATTTCCCTTGCCATAAACATCTGTCAGTCTTTTTGCCATAATATTGCCAACAGCCGCACCTCTGCTATGCCCAGTCACCCAGAAGCAGACCTGGCCCTTTTTTAGACCATTCTTTTTCAGAAATGCATTCAGCTTCTTATGCACCAGCTTCTCGGTCTTATTAAATCCAGCATGAACCATGGTAGTGTTCATATTACTGTCAAATCCAAGATCAAGGTTGCTTCTCCATTCAGCCTCGCTTGAGGTTCCCTGAAGAATAACAGCAACCAATGTCTTCTTTCCAATCTTTTTCTTAGCAAAGTTGAACGAAAGATCTGCGCTGTCATTGCTCTCTACTGAATCCCTTTTATTGGTAAAGCCACAGGTCTTGAGAAAATCCCTGATATCATTCTCATTGTAGACAGCCACCGCAGCGCCAGCAGACAGAAGTGCCAGCTGATCGTTTCTACTGGTCGGCTTCTTTTGAAAGAAAGCATCATCATATACTACAGAGGCATTCATTTCTTCATGGTCAAAGGCCCCATCTGGATACGAAAATGATACTGCTGTTCCGGCAAAAGCCGATACTGGCATTGAAAACGTAAGTAATATTGACATAAAAATCCCTGTTAATCTCTTCAAAGCTTCCTCCGATCTATTCAGCCAGATCATTGCACCTTACGACGCCTGTCATGGTTCATATAATACTCGGCCTTTTTCTTATACATCATCTGCTCCGCGTCAAGCTGAGCCCGTTCACGGAAGCTGGAATTATTGGTCCAACCCCATCCAAGTGAGATAAATATAGAATCCCTGTCGATTATATGGGATTTATTCTCCATATATTCACTAAAACTGGTCTGGTCGACATTTTCAAATATAATGGTAAATTCATCTCCACCTATCCTGTAGAGAGTTCCTTTATCAAATATATCCTCCAGGATTCTTGCTGCTCTGATGATGAGCTTGTCCCCCTTGCTGTGGCCAAAGGTATCATTCATATTCTTAAGGCCGTTCAGATCAGCAAAGATTACGCCCATAGGAATCCTCTTTCTTTCAAGCCGCATCATATCCTCCTCATATGCATTGCGGTTATTGATCCCTGTCAGCTGATCACTTCTGGACAGCTCTGTCAGCTGTTCGATCAACAGCTGGTTCTTGATCTCTGCATTAAGGAATAATGCTATTGTCTGCAAAAGGCTTTTAGTGCTTAAGAACTCTGCCTTGACATAGTTTTCTACACCAATATAGCCATTTAGGGTCTGACCGTCCTTCAGTAATACCTCGATGAAATTTCTACTACCCGGATCTTTGACACATTCCGGAGCGGTCTTCATCACAGCAGGTACGTCAGATATTATTATGACATCATCCTCATTTGCATATCTTCCCCACCACCTGACATTATGAACAGATTCGATCTGCTTCAGGGAATCTTTTCTGACTCCGGGACTTACCCACTCATGCACTGTCACAGTCTGTGAATCCCTTACCCTTCCGAAAAATATACGGTCAGGGTGTATCAGAGTACTCATCTCAGCCATTACCTGTGCCATCGCGTCATCTAAGGTCTTGCCCTGATGAAGAAGCTTGACAGCACGAATAATCACATTATCCAGCTGCACATTCAGAGCCAGCTGATCAGCCTGTGATATCTGTGGTCCAAGCCCCTGCAGCTTATCAAAATGCAGCCTTTTGAACTCCTCTATAGGTACCGGCTTCGAATAAAGATATCCCTGAAAGAAGGTGACAGGATATCTCTGAAGAAATGCCTGCAGCTCTTCATTTTCAACACCCTCTATGCATATTGCCTTACCACTCTCGGTAACTGAATGTGTCAGTCCGTTGATAATATTCTGATCTATCCTGTTGTCAAGGATATCCTTAATAAACTGTCGGTCGATCTTGACCTCGTCTATAGGCATCTTTCTTAAAAGATTCAGTGATGAATATCCTGTGCCAAAATCGTCCAGCGCGAACCTGATACCTCTCGTTCTAAGAGTTGAGACCTTATCGCGGAGCATGTTTTCATCCATGATACGGCATCTTTCTGTCAGCTCCAGACACAGATTCTTAGGAGAATATCCTGTCTCATCAAGTATATTTATAACTGAATCTGCAAAGTTGCTTTTTTCTATCTGGGCATACGAAAGATTTACGTTAACGACAAAATCAGGATCCTTCCTCGCGAAATCCCCGGAATCTATACAGGCCTGACGGAGAATAAAGGCTCCCAACTCAGGGAAAACGGTATCCTTCTCCAGTATGGAAATGAATTCCTCCGGGCTTACATCACCATACTTCTCATGATGCCATCTGATAAGCGCCTCCATTCCAGCCAGAGTTCCATCTGCTACGCGTATTATAGGCTGGTAACATAGATAGAAACCGCGACATCCATCAATGACGCTTTCTCTTATGACATTCAGTTCCTCAAGCCACTGCCTGTTCTTTTCTGATATACGATTATGGAAAACTATCAGCTCGCCCTGATGTCTGTCCTTGGAATCTGCAAAGGAATATAACATGCATGAATACATGGTATGAGCACTGACAATGTTATCAGATACTGTCATTCCACCAGCAGCCAGAAAAAGATGTATCCTGCATCCATCTACATCAAATCCCTGCTTACAGTCAAATCTGAGCTTATCATATATATCTGCAAGCTCTCTCATCGGCATGGATAAAGACCTTACTGCAAACTTAGCTCCTTCCATCCTGTAATATTCACATCTGTTTCCAAAATAGTCTCTCAACTTCTCTGCAAATCTGATAAGGACTTCATTTCCAAATGTATAACCATATATATCATTTACTTCAGTAAATCTGGTAGCCCCTATCAGAAGTACGTCAGTTACCTTGTCCTTATCCACACCGGCCTTTATATCATTAAAGAATGCATACAGATTAGGAAGTCCTGTAACAGTATCGATCCTGTTCTGTATACCGATATTCATTACCAGGCCTGCGATATACGCTGATTCCCCATCCTCATCGGTAACCAGAGAGGCTGATACTTCACAATTTACATAGCTTCCATTCTTATCCTTCATCCTGCATTTACACAGCATTTTTTCGGACTTATGACCGCGAAGCTCCTCCATCCTCTTCATGAACTCAACCCGGTCCTCTGGATGCATGCGCATGATCCAGTCCTGTTCTCCCTGTGAGACAACATCACCTGAAAGGCCAAAAAAATCAACAGCAGTTCTACACCATCTGATATTCTTATTCCTTTCGTCCATAACGAAGAGATAGCGCCCGTCATCAGAAACGGTAATTGCCTGAAAAAAGCTCTTCATCAATGTCTTATCTTTAAATAGCCCAGGCATCAATTCCATGATCATAACCTCCTCAAATCGTTTTAAACCCGTATTTCTTATACTGTTCTACCCTTTTGCCTTCAGAGAGCCTGTCAAGACTCATCTGCTCGAAAGAATGAGACAGAGGAACATCTCGCTTTATTGTAGCAAGTCTCCTGCTCAAAAAGGCCATATCCCTGTCACGTATCAGCGCATTGACTGGTGTACGTTTTATTCCCAGAGCCTCTTTCCAGAATGACGAAAGAGCCTTTATTTCCTTATCATTCTTACAAGAATCGATTGCCTCATATACTCCGTCAATGCTGCCATACTCCTTAAGAAGCGGTGCAGCCGCAGAGCTTACCCCTTTAACTCCCGGAATATTATCTGAGGAATCTCCGACTATTCCCTTTAGATCAGGTATCATCGACGGATCCACACCATATTCTGCTCTGCAGATCTCAGGTGTTATCAAAGCTGCCTTGTCAGGTAGATTGAATTTCGTCTGATCGCAAAAGACAGATGCATATCTTTTCGTGATATCATCCGCTGCTTCCTGCTTAGTCTGGATAAGCCAGAGAAATGTATTCTCACTGATCAGCTGCAGATAATCATGATCCTTAGTTATAATGTAGGTTGGCATCCTGCTCTCATACATAAATGCCGCAGATCCTGCCAGATCGTCCGCCTCATAACTGTCGCTTGTCTCCACAGCATAGCCGATTTCTCTTAACATATTCTCCATATTAATAAACTGCTGTTTTAATGGAAGCGGAGTAGATCCACGGTTAGCTTTATATAATGGATATTCCTCTCTTCTAAAGGTATCCCGTGTTGTATCAAAGCAGATTACCATATGAGTGATCTGCTGCTCCTTTTCAAGCTTTCGCAGAGTCTTTGTCATTGTATACATCGCATTTGTGTACTGACCCTTGTACTGCATGATCTTGTCATAATATGCCTCCTTCTCCTCTTCTGTCTTGGCGAAAAGGATCTGCTTTGGCAACAGCCCATAATACGATGTAACAAGCATTGACGATCCGTCAACAATCAAAAACCTTCCCATAACCTTAATCCAGCTTTATTCCTGATAAAAGGCTGCCCAGGCTGGTTGTAGCCTCCACACCGGAAGAATACTCCCTCTCAGTTGATTCTTCCTCAGGCCTCTGCTCCGGCGCCTTTGGATCTGTAATCAGTCCTTTCATTGAGAGAGAGATCTTACCGTCCTTTATTCCCTTGATACGTACCTTTACCTTATCCCCTTCCTTTACAAGCTCAGATGGTGACTGTATCCTTCTTTCCACGAATTCTGAAATATGAACCAGTCCTGAGATCCCATCACCAAGACTGACAAAAGCTCCATATGGCATTACACTCTCAACAGTACCATAAACGATATTTCCCGGAAGCAGGGATGCTATTTTTTTATTCCTCGCATCTGCCTCCTGAGCTCTTATCAGTTCTCTTGCGGAAAGAATCAGCTTTCCACTCTCCTGATCAGCCTCTGTGACAAGAATATTGATCCTTTTCCCGACAAAGCTGTCAAGATCATCTACATATCGTCCAGAAAGCCTTGAAGCAGGTATAAAGCCTCTTATACCCTCGGCATATGCAACACAGCCTCCTTTCACTGCCTCTATGATCTCGACCTCTATCGGAGTCTTTGATGACATCTCAGCTCTAAGCCTGTCCCAGCCTAGGTCCTCCTGATCCTCGATCTTTTTCTGCTTTGCAAGAGATTCATTTATCTCCTTCTCATATGCTTCCATAGTTTCTTCAGCCATTATTATCAGTTCTCCTTAAAATATAACAAACTATTTTAATTATACTATCTAAAATAACTACATTCAAGGGAAATTTTTTCGCAGATGTCCGTACACCCTTCTTGCAAAAAAAGCGACGGGAAACCCCGTCGCCTTTATAATTCCTTATTTCTTTTCTGCACTCTCTACAGGAGTATTTATAAGATACTCAAAATCCATCTGGAGCATCTTGATCTGCTTTGTATAATTTCCAGGAGCCTCATCTATCTTACAGCCATAAAACCAGTTGCCATTGTCCAGATCCTTAGCCTGTTTTATCTTGCCAAACAGCTTAATCCCCTTCCAATTGACCTCCATCCAGACCCCTGGCTTGTACTTTCTGTCAATTATCACTGCAAATCCCTGCTCGCTTACGTCAAAAAGCTTTGCGTCATAATCATTCACCTTACAGCTTTCATTGACCGGATATCTTCGAAACTCCCTGTGATAATTTCTCGGGGTCTCTTCCTTCTTCCCGTATGTAAGATATATTCGTTTCCCATGATAATCCACAGGAAAGATCTTTACACCCTCAAATACATCGTTCGTACCTATTATAGAAATAGACGTTTCACCACTGCTGAAGTCAACAAAATCACCATATTCATCTGTTACAGGAGAAAGCCCAATCAGACTTCCCTCCTCAACAATAACAACGGACTTATAGATATGCTCCGCCTCCGCTGTCTTGTTGTCAAGTAAAACCTCTGTCCCTTCTTTTAACATATCACTTAGCATAATCGTTTCCTTTTACCAACCGTCTCTTATCTTATCCCATAGAGCTTAAGGTAATAAACCACGGCATCAGAAACAAGTCCTGAAAATGATGTACCTTTCTCCTCCGCAGCCTTCTTTGCTCTATCATACATGTCAGGGCGCATAGTAAGTGTGTACTGCTTCTTAGGCGTTACTACCCTTAGTCTCCCTCTATGAGGTCTAGCTTGCGACATTGCTTCTATCTCCTTTGTATGATAAAACTTATTATACATTTTAATTCAGATTTTGCAACTACAAGAATACGATTTTGCCTCAGAAGATCAGAGAGTCACCTCTATAATGTTATTCTCCTTAAGCTTTTCTACAGGAATGTAGTCTCCTTCCATGTCCTCACCATTCAGAATGAGTCTAGACACGCCCGACTGCCTGTGTTTTGGATTGTCTACTGAAATCGACAGATGACATCCTCTGAAATCCTTCTCGATCTCAAACGAATCCCAGTCTGAAGGTATTGACGGACTGATATGGATTCCATAAAGATCTGGTCGCATTCCACAGATTCCTTCTACACAGCCCACCATCATGGTACTTGCTGTACCTGTAAGCCAGTGGACATGGCTTCTGCCAAGATTAGGAGAATAACGCCCATCTGTAAACTGTCCATATACATATGGTTCTATCCTTCTGATGTCAGCCTGTCTGTTCTGAGCCGCAGGAGAATTTTCCATATAATACATGAATGCATCATCTCCTCTTCCCATTAGAGATAAAGCAAGTATCAGCCATCCCTGAGGCTGTGAAAATATACCTCCATTCTCCTTCATACCGGCATTGAAGATAACTGCAAGTGCTCCGTCAAAGGCATGCTCATGATAAGGCGGATCCATTATGACAGCTCCATATGAGGTATTAAGCTGAGTATTCACAAGATCCAATGACTTTTTACTCTGCTCCTCTGATGCAAATGTACTTATGACTGACCAGGACTGAGGATTCAACCACAGCGAAGCCTCCTCATCTCCTGGCTTTCCAATCTGCTGTCCGTCTTCCGTATAACCTCTTATAAACCTGTCCTGATCCCAGCAAAGATCCGTTATCTTTTTATGATATTCACTTATCAGCTCTGTAAGCTCGCCGACATAGGCTGTATCATCCCTGTCACTGGCCAGTCTCTTCATCAGTACAAGAGCATAGTAAAACTGGAAAGCTACAAAGCTTGATTCTCCATCGGCGCCAAGACGAAGACAGTCATTCCAGTCCGCCCACAGTCCTGCCGGAAGCCCATGGGGACCTAGATGTTCAAGTGAAAACCTGATTGCCTTTTTCAGATGCCCATATACATTATCACTTCCGCTATTGCAATATGGTATCTCCTTGTTAAGAAAATCAAGATCTCCTGTCTCAGCCAGATATTTATAGACAGTCGGAAAGAGCCATAAAGCATCATCTGCTCTATAGGTACCTGGGTAATCAGGATCATCAGGAGTCATTTCATGACCTGGAGCATGATCATATTTGACGAGTGGCAGTCCTCCTCCATTATTCACCTGACCAGACAGCATTAATTCCAGCTTTTCCTTTGCAAGCTCTGGCGCAAGATGAATGATCCCCTGTATATCCTGAACAGTATCTCTAAACCCAAATCCATTTCTCTGCCCACAGTATACAAAGGAAGCAGCCCTTGACCAGAGAAAGGTTATAAAACAATTATAAGCATTCCATGTATTTACCATTGTGTCAAATTCTCTGGATGGAGTATGTACCTCAAAGTGGCTGAACTTCTCATACCACCAGCTTTTCAAGGTCTTAAGCTCGCTTGCTACTACATCCCTTGGATGGACCTCATACTGTCTCAGAATCTCGGTTGATTCATCATTCATCTTCATCCCGACAATGAAACAGAAGGTCTTTCTTTCTCCCGGATCCAGAGTTACCTTTGTTGATAAAGCTCCGACACAATTACCACCATAATTCATGGCTCCGCCAAGGTCTCCCCTTTCAATCCCAATAGGATTATTATAATACCTATATGGCCCCAGGAACTCATCTCTATCTCCACAGTATGAGCTGACCTCTGCACCAGCCAGACCAATAAATCTTTCTACAAAAAGATTCCCATCACTTTTATTCCCTGCATTTCCTGCTACATCCAGATTTCCGTTTACCTGCTGACGGATCTTATTATTCTCAAACAGGGTCCTTGTAATGAACAGTGTATATTGCAGATTGATCTGGTCCTGTTCATAATTATTCTCATTTGTAAACTCACATACACCGGAAACCGTAAGATTCCTTGGTCTTTTCGAATGATTTTCCACCGATACGGCCCAGACCTCATATTCTGCGTCAAGCGGTATATAATAAAGCACCTCAGTATGGATCCCTGCATAAGCAGAATACATCTTTGTGTATCCCATCCCATGCCGACATATACTTCTGTATTCATTCAGGTCCTTAGCGACAGGCTGCCATGAAGCAGACCAGTAATCTGCTGTATCATCATCCCTGATATAAACATATCTTCCAGGCTTATCCTGCTGATTGAAGACATACCTCAGTATCCTTCCATCAGCTCCAGATTTTGCAAAGCTGTAGCCACCAGCATTATTTGAAATAAGTCCACCGTAATTTACTGAGCCAAGATAATTGGTCCAGGGTGCAGGCGTTGCTGGATTAGTGATCACATATTCTCTTGCCTTATCGTCAAAATAACCGTACTCCATTTCATTCCTCCTGATCGTATCAAGCCGGTTTTTTTCTATATTGTTTAAGATACTCTACGAAATCCTTTTCGTCAATAGGTTTCGAATAAAGGTATCCCTGCTCATACTGGCACTTTGCCTCGGTCTTCAGCCAGTTGTGCATCTCATCTGTCTCAACACCCTCTGTAACCATAGCAAAGCCTCTTTTTCTCATTATTTCATAAATTCGTGGAACCATCTCATCCTTATTCTTGAAATAATCCCATAGTATCGATTTGTCCATCTTTATGATCCTGAACGGAAGATTGGATACACGGATAATATTGGAGTAGCCTGTCCCAAAATCATCTACAGAGAACGAGGCCCCCTTCTCTATCAGCATTGTCATCAGCTTTAGCAGACGTTCTGTCGTCAGATTCGCTGTCTCCGTTATCTCAAAATTGATATAGCTTAGATCGACCCTGTATCTGTCTGCGATCTCGATCAGTTCTTCCGGAAGTGACGGCTGCATACATTGTACAGGTGAAAGATTTACTTCTATATAGTCTAGTCCAAGTGCCTCCATATCATTATCCCTTATAAACCTACAAACATTTTCGAAAACAATCTTTCCAAGCTTTAAGATTTTCCCATCCTGCTCGAACAAAGGGATAAAGCTGTCCGGATATATTATTCCCATCTCCTTATCGTAGATCCTGGCCAATGCTTCGGCTGAACGTATCTGCTCACTATGGTTATCATAGATTGGCTGATAATACACCTTCACACCTCCAGTCTTAAGTGACCTGTATATAGCCCTGCGAAGCTTCTGCCTTTTTTTTGATGCCTTCACATCATCTGTTGAAATGTTTTCAAACATTTTTCTGTCATAATCTCTGGCGTCCATTACATCATTTACAACAGTAAGCATTTCGCCGGAATATTCGATTCCACAATCATCAGAAACAGTCAGAATCCTAAAGCTGATATCAATCTGTTCTCTGTTATAATTTCCCAGACCATCAATAACTGTATTAATATTTTGTATGCACTCATCAAACTTCCTTTCATCAGTTTCTACCACCGCAAAAAGACCGCTGTGAAGATAAAATGAGTTCATATTCCTTTTTTCAAGCTGTCTGCCGATCAGACCAAGTATATTATCGATCTTCTCTCTGGAAAGCATCGAAAGCAAAGCATTATATCCCTCAACCTGAATAAAATACACCCTGTAGTGACATCCTCTCTGGATCTGCTCAGTCATATATCGTTTGAAGCCATGAGCATTGTATGACCCAGTCTTTATCTCATTGTCATTATCCGACTCTATATATGCGACATAAACTACCATCAGAGCAAACGCTATCCCACCACTGATAAGAAGTGTCCTTGAATCAATATAAATCTGGTAAAACAAGGCAAATAATGTAAGGAATGATGATGCATAAATGCTGTAGCTCAGCCTTCTTGGCATCATTTTTCTGGACCAGTATACCTTATATGTTCCCAGAATGATCTCAAACGCAAAATACGGAAAAACGATATAATCATAGTATCCTGACCTCTGATACCCATACTGATTGACCTTGAATATTATCCCTGTAAAAAGATTCAGGACAACCAGACTTAAATAAACCAGCATAGGAATATATGTGATTATCCCTGGTCTGAAATATTTCCCCATTTTTTCATATGCAAGTGAAGAACAGAAGATCCTGGCAAAAAAGAAATAAAAGCCCACCGCAATATAGAACATAGTATCCAGGAAAACAACAGTAGAATTATATCTACCTCTGGCATAATGATCCAATAGAGCAAGAGAAAAGTCTGACAATATTACAAGTATTGAAATATAAATCAAAATTTCAAAGGTCTTTCCGCTTTTCATCGGAAGAATCCTTACTGACTTCAGATTAAACAACAGAATGATCGATAATAAAAGCCCTGCTAACTCTAACTCATTAAAAAACAGCATATGATTCCTTACTAAACTACCTTCCTATGCATTTCTTTTCAGAACGGATTGATCTGTCCTGTCTTTATCCACTGCATGAATTTCTCCCCACACTCATAGTCTTCATTTCCATCAGTGAACATCTCTATTGTAACACCTAATCCAGATAAATACACCATAAATTCGCGATATTTCTCAGAATTTTTTTTCATTGCCTTATTCCAATATGCGGCAGACATGGCTTTTTCATCATCAGAGGTCGTCTCATCAATGATGGCTCGTGCTTCAACTATTCTGTCACCTTTTTCAGCTGAGCCGTCTGAAACCACCTGCGGATCTTTATAATGTTTTCTGATACAATCCCTGATCCATCCGACATAGTTTTCTATAGGGTTGGTCTGAGAATCCGCAAGTCCTACTGCTCTTTCAACCTCATTTTCGTCATGAAGTGATTCCTTAAGAAAAATCCTGACGTCGTCCTCCGTAAGACCATTATGCCCGACAAGCTTCTCCATTGATTCAGGGAGTTTGTTAAGTGACATTTCCTCGTATTGGTTGTTTGTTGCTTCAACCAGCTTCTTCTTCTCACTTATAGCTTCAATGACCTTTTCTCCAGGATTATTCCAGCTAATTATAAACTTGACCGCAACGATCTTGCCCCCGCGTCCCGCTGCTATCGGGGTATAATCAAACTTAACATCGCATTGTTCTCTGAGTTCTTTTCTAGCACGATCAAGAACTCTTCGCCTGAAATCACCCCATTCATTAAAAGATTTCTCGTTTGCAATCTCAACTATCCTGTCCCAGCTGGCTCCATTCATCTTTGCTTTTTTAACGCGTGCCTCATCCATGTTTACTACACCTATCATGCACTTAAGCTCAGACAGTCCATAATCCTTCACCCAGTATGATTTCATATCTCCTTTTTTTAAATGCCAGGCTTCAGATTTAATCAGTTCATATATCCTGAAAGAATAATCACACTTGAACCTGAGTACATTTGCAAGCGAATAACTTGTATATGAGCCCTTTATATTATAAATAAATGGTGCTATTTTTTTATTAAAGGTTACTGTAAATATTCCATTCTCATAATGGGCGTTTGTGATCATTGCCATAACTTCAAAATTGCCGTTGTTATCCTCTATTACCATCTGATGTCCTGTCATTGTCTTTGCAGTGGCAATTAGTTTTTTATAGATATTAGTATCTGATTGTCTACCGAGAAGTTTTTTGATTTCAGACGGATACAGCGTCGCTACAGGGGTGTCACCCTCCATAGTAAGTCTTGACAAAGCAATCGAAGTAAGCTTGTTCTCCAGAAGAGATGACTTATACTTTGCTGTGATTATTTCCTTGCCCTTCATAACCTGGGCCCGGGATTCCTTGCTTACAAGATCATCCTCTATTTTGTTTAAAGGCTTTTCTTCTGGCATTTTCTACTGTCCTTTCGTGGCCAACTCTACTTACCCTTTTATATAGAACCACACATTCACGAAATTGTCAAGTTCGATTAAGTAGATCCTGCCATGTTTTTATTGTTTTGATGGCGAAATCTACTTATACCCATTATCATGAAAAGGCACGATATCTTTTTTATTGTGGCATATTTTATCTATATCATGGCCTGAATCACTTGATATCAAGCTTGTTCTTTATTAATTGTGGCCTTTTTTACTCATTTAATGGCATATACTACTTATATGCACGCTTTATTTCCTCTCGTCATGGCATAAACTACTGTATTGATGGCCATTTTTACTCAATCCCGCTCTTCTCTTTGACTTTAGGCTTTAATCATGGCCGTAATTACTTCTTCTCTTACGAATAGTGGGTTTATAATGGCAATAATTACTTGATTTTATAGTATTTCCAGCTTTCTTACATGATTTTTTATCCTGATTTGACAGGTTAAGTATTTTATGCATGAACAATAAGTCATTTTGGCCACCATAACATTTTCCTTAAGTTATTTTTGCCATAACTTACAAGTCGTAACGCCATAATTATATAAAGCTTCTGCATGAAATTAAAGTAAAACCGGCCATAATAAAGCCGCAGATCCCTTATAATGACTTGATCTGCGGTCCTTAGTAAAAAACAAATATTATGTTGTTGTAAATATCTTAATAGTATTGCTTGTCTACATCCTGATGCGTTCGGGTTCTTTTTCAAACCATCTTTTCAAGGATCTGATTAATCAGTTCATTTTCGCTAATCTCGTATTTAGCTGCCTCTTTCTGAAGGTTATTTAAAGCCAGATCTGATAAGAGAAAGCCTTTCCTATGATTTCTAGTCTTTTTTCTGGTTGGCACTATATATAAAAGACCATTGTTGACATATGAACCACCATCATTTTCGCGTTGATTTGAGTAGTTGATGCCAGAATTATTTGTTTGAGCTCTAATTACAGCCTGGCTTTTCTCGTCATTTGACGCGGCTATTGATGGCTCATTACTTTTGGCCATTACTTCGCTGCTTCTAATGGCTGATTCTACTTGACTAGGCTTGTTGACTATATCGTCAACAGAAGTTTTGCCGTTTTCCTGGTTGATTGATGTATTATTTTTGCTATCTTGCTCATCTGAGTCTATAGCTGCTCTTTCTTTCTCTTCCTCTTCCTTTATAGAAGCAAAGATGTTACTAGATCTGTTTTTTGTATTCTTCATTTTTCCTCCTTTTTGATTATCTCCAATAGTTCTTTTATAAGGTTTGCATAGTCGATTGCTGCGTTACAGCTAGGGTATTCATCGAACAGTCTTACTTGTCTTGACTGTGCCTCTTTTATCTGCTGGCAGGTCCTGATTGATGTATTGAATACGTGAAAGCCCTGTTCCTTTCCTATTTCTGGAAGCTGGTCATGTACTATAGTGTCAAGCGCAGTTCGTTTGTCGTAAACGGTTAGCAGCACTCCATACACCTTTAATGAAGGATTGACGTCTCTCGCGTCCTTAATATTTCCCATGATCTGTGCTAGACCGTCAATGGCAAATTTTTCTGCCTTTAATGGTACTATGACTCCATCTGATGCTACTAAAGCGCTTGTCATGTAAAAACCTATATTAGGAGGAGTATCTATTATTGTGTAGTCGTAGCTATCCTCTATTTCTCTGAGTTTCTTCCTTAATAGAGTATAGTTCTTTATGTGTGCTGCGAATTCTCCTTCTATCCCTGCCAGATGAACATCACTGGAGATTATATCTCCGCTTTCTGTAGTCTGTATTGCTTCAGCTATACTACAACTTTCATGTAAAAGATCATATAAAGTGTTTGTGTTTTCCTGAACGGCTTTATATGTGGTTGTAGTATTACACTGTGGATCCATATCTATCATAAGAACTCTGTAACCACATTCCTGAAGACCATTTGCAAGGCATAAGGCTGTAGTTGTTTTTGCTACTCCGCCTTTCTGGTTAGCAATAGTGATTGTTATCATTGTTTCTCCTTATTATCCATAGATTTAGACTGTATTTTAGTATACTTTATTTGCATATTTATGTCAATTAACATTCGCTGTTTTTTTTGGTAGCTTTTGAACAGCTATTATATTATCAATTTAGTATGCCTATGACTTTACTATTTAATCTTAACTTTTATTAAAATTCTATAATTGCTTTTGGCTTTTTAATCTAATTCTAATTTGTTATCTAACTTATCTTCTTACATTATTTTATGATTTGTTAATTAAATTGTTAACATATTACAATTTGCTGTTTATATCTACTTTTTTGTCTGCATTATTATCTAAGTTAAGCTATGATTACTTCATTGTTGTTTTATTCTATATTAACAACTAATCTATATTTTATATTATCATCTAATTTATATTCTATATTGTATTTTATTATTCTATTTCATGTGACTTTGTTATCATTTTCTTACTCACTATTAAATTATATATCATTATGTTTATTTATTATTGACATCTAATATTCTTTTGTTATTATAACCGATTACATGTTAGCTTTTGTTTTAAAATACAGTGCTGATATTAAACATATACATTACATTAGATATCAAGATAAAATTAAATATCAA